>JAKASH010000385.1 GCA_021828225.1 Acidobacteriota bacterium
CCCAGACTTTCTTTTCCATCCGGGCGGCCGGGCTGAAGCCATGAGCTGATGCCCTCTCGGACCTCCCATGGGTAGACTCTCAGGCACTATGCACCCGCCTACCGGCGGGCGGGTACTCTGGGAGAATTGCAACACCACCAACGACAACTGGGGCTTTGACTCGCGCGCCAAACGCTTCAAGAGCGGCCGTGGAATTGTCCATATGATCGTTAAGGCCGCTGCGGGAGGGAGAAATTTGTTGCTGAATGTCGGCCCACTGCCCTCTGGAAGAATTGATTCAATATCCACAGAGAGTTTGAATGAGACGGGCGCGTGGCTCAAGGCAAATGGAGAGTCGATATACGGTACCACTTCTTTCCGACCCGTATATTACGACAACACATTTACAACGGCGAGGGGCGATAAAGTATATCTGCACTTGCTGGATTGGAAACCTGCCGCAAGTTGCGACCTCTGGCAGTTGAGTTTGGCCAATGCAAGACGCGCGTATTTCCTGCAAAGCGGCGAACCTGTCAAGTTTACTCACTCCCACGCTCTTGGCCTGCGCCTCTCAATTCGAAACACCAGCCCTGTGCGTCATCGTCTTCGAGGGCCCAGAAACGCTAGAGTTCAAGGCGTGATTTGAAGGACTCCTCGTAATCGAAAAGCCAAAACATAAGCTCCAGACCCAATCCATGCTTCCTGCGGTGAAGGCGGTCAACTGGTCTCGATCTTCAGTACGCTGTCGTTTGGGTCGGGTGCCTGTTCGGGAAGCTGAATACTCACCGCGTTTCCATTCCTCGTGAAGCTGAGAATTTCCCCGCGGGACAGGAGACTTACTCGCGATACCCGTCCGACGCCGCTGATTTCCAGGCTCGCTTTCGGCCAGTCGAAAATGTGGAGATAGGTCGTGCTTCCGTTGGCTGTTGTCTTGCCGTAGGAGAGGTCCTGCAACCGGCCGTAAGTCGTTCCGTAAATCGACTCGCCGTTAATCGCCAGCCACTTTCCGATCCCTCGCAAACGTTCCTGAAATTCCGGCTGAATGACTCCTTCGGGGCTCGGCCCGACGTCAAGCAGAAAATTTCCACCCTTGCTTGCCACGTTAACCAGAGTCTGGATCAGCTCTTTCGTTGACTTGAAGTTGCGGTCATTCTTGTTGTATGCCCATGTGTCGTTGATGGTCATGCAGGTTTCCCAGGGCTTAAACTCTCCGGGACGTGGAAGGCCCGAAGGCAGTCTGTTTTCCTCCTCGGGGTTGACGCCTGCAATTCGAACCCCCCTTACAGGAATCCGCTTCGGTACAAACTGTTCCGGCGTTTCATAGTCCCCCGGCGTGCCAAGCCGATTATTGACGATGGAACTCGGCGAGATCTCGCGAAGCATGCGTTCAATATGATAGCCATCGTATTTTTCCTGGTGGTCCAGCCCGTCAAACCAAAAAACGGTTGGTTCGCCATACCGCGTTGCCAGTTCCCTCAACTGCAACTGCAGATATTGCAGGTAGATCGGCCATTGCGCTCGCGTTGGCTCGCCTTGCCAGTTCTCTTTCGCCAGCTTCGACGTGTCCCTGTAATCCGGATGATGCATGTCCGGCGGCGAATAATAATAACCGAGGGGCATCTCATGCCGGCGGCAGGCCTCCACCAGCATCATCAGAACATCTTTCTTGTAGGGCGTGTTCGTGATCTTGTAATCCGTAAAGGAGGTATCGAACATGCAGAAGCCGTCATGGTGCTTGGTGGTAAAAACCATGTACCGTTGGCCGGCCTCCTTGGCCAACTCCACCCAGGCGTCAGGATCGTACTTCACGGGATTGAACCGCTTGTAGAGGTTCACGTATTCTTCCTGCGTAATATTCCACTTCGGGCTCGGCCTCATAATCGGCCAGGAGATCTCGACACTCTCCAGTGAGGACGGGTCCCAATGAATGAACATTCCGAACTTGGCATCCAGCCACCAATCCATCCTCTGCTGCCATAAACGACGCCTCTCGGCGTCCACATCATTTACCTCACTCCAGGCCGAGGAGACGGCCTGGCGGGTCGAAATCTTTCTCGGACCCTTTGCGGCCATGCCGAGATTGGCTGAAAAAGCAGCCACGCTTCCGGCTCCCATCATTCGAAACACATCGCGACGTCCTATCTTTCCTCCCTTGAAGGTCTTCATGCATTTCTCCTCTCCATTAATCAGGTGTTAGCATCTTTCTGCCGGACGGGCACAAAGCGATCTCCTTCCGCTCTCCTGGCAACGGGAAGCCATCGGGGCCTATTGCGCCCCGGCTGGATACGCTGTCCAGGCCCCGCATCGTGAAATGCAAGCCACGCGAGCGTGTCAGTAACTACCGAAATTCTCAGCCGTGTTCTTGAACTTGTGTACCCACAACAAAGATCAACCTGCAGAGACCTCTTTCAAATCGCAACTGCTTCCCGGATCCTGGGGGCAACGGTATACTCCCTCGCGCACCACAGCGGGATACACGAAATGATCCTTGAGGTGTGGGATGTACTCCAGGAAAAGCTTTTCATGCCCTAAAGCAACGTGATTGAAGATGACCAGATGCTGGTGGATCTGCCCCATGTCGCCCACATGAGGAACGACCGGCAGACCGAGCTTCCGGGCAAGCAGGCTGACGGTGAGGAACTCGCTCACGCCTCCGACGCGCGTGCAATCCACCTGCACAAGTTGTACTGCACGGGCTTGCATGAAATTCTTGAAGACAACCCGGTTTGGAACGTGCTCGCCCAAAGCAATGGGCACGGGCGAAATCGCCTCTGCCAGAGTCTTGTGCGCAAAGACATCATCGGGGTGGGTGGGTTCTTCGACCCAGTAAGGTGACATCGACCGCAGAGCCCTGCACATCTCGAGAGCCCTGGGAAGCGTCCACTGCTGGTTGACATCCAGCATGATGCGAACGTCCGTGCCGAGCGCGTCTCGCAACAGGAAAGCCCGCCTCACGTCGCGCTTTCCGTCTGTTGATCCCACCTTGAGTTTGAAAGCCCGGAAACCTTGATCAAGGGCGAGCAAAGCACGCTCCTTAACCTGCGCATCCTCATATTGAAACCAGCCTACCGAGGTGTCGTAGCCGGGATAACCTTCCCGAAGCACCGATTCGCGTTTTGGCCTGGTGGGATACTCGTCCTGAATAATGGAAAGCGCGTCCTGAGGAGTGAGAACTTCTTCGAGATAGCTGAAATCCATCAGACCGACAATCTGATCCAAACTGAGATCGAGCAGGAGGCTCCACAGTGGAACACCGCGCGCCTTTGCCCAAAGGTCAAAGCAGGCATTGGTGATGGAGGCCAGGGCCAAATGGATGACACCTTTGTGGGGTCCAAGCCAGCGAAGCTGAGGATGATCGGCAAGCTTACGAAAAGTAGATCCAAATCCTGACATCAGTTCTTCGATTGCCAGGCCATTTAACGACTCCGCCAGGAGGGGGATAGCATCGCAGACCAGACGGTTTCCCTTGCCTAAGGTCAAGACGAGTCCAATACCTTGCCGGCCAAAGTTGTCGCGGAGAACCGTCACGGCATAAGCGTATTCGGAGCCGGAATGGACGGCATCCGTTGCGGCAGCAGAGGGAAGAGGGAATCGAACATCTCTCGCTTCAATGTGCTGGATCACCGGAGTTTTCATTATCGTCTAAATCTCTGAGCGTGAATTTGGCATTCAAAGCCCGGTAGGCTTTTCAAAGACACGGTACCGAAGACCTCCCTGGCGTAGCTCCGTGACGTAGCTTCGTGCCTGCGGCAAGGCGCACCGACCCGGCTTCTTTTACTTAAAGTCAATCCGGGAATGTCAAAAGTATAAAGCCTTAAAACCCGATGCTGGCTCATCAATAACTCCGCTTCCGCGCCTGGTGGTCTTTATGGTCCCGGCCCGAGGAATGGAGGGCTAGTAATATCACACGACGTCCGAAAGATTCAACTTCATATTCTCGTGCCGGTGTGACGTCGAAAGGATTCGCGGACCGTCGGAATCCGATTCTTAGGGAGTCCCGTTGGCCAAAAGTGGAACCTGAGGACAGGCAAGAAGAAGAACGGTTTGCGCGTCCCGAGGAGGCGAGCTATTGTGGTGGGCGCACTCAGAGCCAATACCGGGGGGATTTCATGGCAAATGCTTGTTCGCGCAGAGAATTTCTGAAGACGCTGGCTGCAAGTGGGGCAGCGTTGTCAACTTGGACATACAACTCACAGCTTGGATTGGCGGTCACACCGCCTTTTCCCGGACACTTTGCAGCCGCCTGGTGCTTAGTTTCGTAAGTTAATGAGTGTATTTCTAAGCTGGCTGCCCTTAACTTCTCGCTGGCGCCATCGGAATGGTTTGGATTTTTCATTATGTTGCTGAATGAAGGCTTCGATCGCCGCGCGAAGTTGGTCTTGAGTCTTGAAGCTGGCTCCCCGGAGAGTCTTGCGGGTGAGCAGGCTGAACCAGATTTCGACTTGATTGAGCCAACTGGCC
>JAKASH010000386.1 GCA_021828225.1 Acidobacteriota bacterium
GGCGCGGACGACGGCTTTGATCAGGGTGACGCGCAGCCTGCCTTCTTCCAGTTCCATCAGGCCGTCGATGGTGCAGCCGGCGGGCGTGGTGACCACGTCTTTCAGCTTGGCGGGATGCTCGCCCGTATGGAGCACCATGGCCGAGGCGCCCAGCAGGGTTTGCGCGGAGAGTTCGGTGGAAAGGTCGCGCGGCACGCCCAGCTTCACTCCGGCTTCGGCCAGCGATTCGATAATCAGATAAACATAAGCGGGGCCAGAGGCGGAGAGCGCCGTGATGGCGTCCATATGCTTTTCATCCACGGCCACGGTGCGGCCCATGGCGCCGAAAATATTCTGGGCCATTTCCATGTCGCGCGCCGTCGCGTGCTTACCGCCGGCCAGCGCCGTCATTCCCTGCCGAATCAGGCAGGGCGTGTTGGGCATGGCGCGAATCACCCTTGCCGGATGCCCCAGTTCGCGTTCAATCAGCGCCGTGGTCACCGAGGCGGCAGCGGAAACGATCAGGGCATTGGGGGAAAGCGCCTTCCGGACTTCGTGCAAAAATCCTTTCACCTGCTGCGGCTTGAGCGCGATCAGAACCAGGCTGGCGCCCTTGACCGCCTGGATGTTGTTGGTATGCGCCTTGACGCCGTATTTGGCGCATAGATAGTCCGCGCGCGGCTGGTGGGCTACCGTGCACTCCACGCGGCCCGTGGGAATAATCTGCGACTGCAGCATGGCGGAGAGCAGTCCTTCGCCAAGTTTGCCGGCGCCGATCAAAGCCAGTTTTTTCACTTCGTCCCGCGACTTCTTTGCTGCCGACGAAGGAGCGGCAACGGCTTCTGCAGCCTGTTTCATGGAGATCCTCTCAAATGCATCAAGGCACGGCTGGTAGCCACGGTCAGCGCATTCCTGACCGTGGGCCTTGGTTCGGTTCGCCACCGTCAGGGCAAGGCTTCAGCCGTGCCGATCAAGCCCTCGCCACCTTTTTTCTCCCCTCTCACAACGGGAGAGGGGAGGGGGTTGAGTGGGCTCTCCTTCAAAAAGAGCCCACGGTTAAATCGAACGGCGATTTAACCGTGGCTACCCTTGCTGTGAACTTCGTAGGTTAGGTTCTTGCCTGCGCTTGCGCCGCCGTGGCCTCTTCTTTGGCGGTCTGAATCCAGGGCATCATCTTGCGCAACTCGCTTCCCACTTTTTCAATCAGGCGTGCTGAAGCTTCGCCGCGCATGGCCATGAACTCTTTCCGGCCCGCCGCGTTTTCGTCCATCCACTCTTTGGCGAACTTGCCATTCTGGATTTCTTCCAGAACTTTCTTCATCGATTCCCGCACGTGGTCATCGATCACCCGCGGCCCGCGCGTATAATCGCCGTATTCCGCCGTATCGCTCACCGAATAGCGCATGTATTTGATGCCGCCCTGGTAGATCAAATCGACAATCAGCTTTAATTCGTGCAGGCATTCGAAGTAGGCGATTTCGGGCTGGTAGCCGGCCTGCACCAGCGTCTCGAAGCCGGAGTTGATCAGCGCGGAAACGCCGCCGCAAAGCACCGTCTGCTCGCCGAAAAGGTCGGTCTCGGTCTCTTCCTTGAAGGTAGTCCGGATGACGCCCGCTTTCAGGCTGCCGAGCCCCTTGGCGTAGGCCAGCGCCGTCTGCTCCGCATGGCCGGAAGCGTCCTGCTCAACGGCCAGCAGCGACGGCACGCCGATGCCTTCGGTAAAGAGTTCCCTCAGCCGGTGGCCGGGGCATTTGGGGGCGATCATGATCACGTCCACCGACTTCGGCGGCTGGATGAATTTGTAATGGATGTTGAATCCGTGGGCGAAGAGCAGTGTCTTGCCGGCGGCAAGATTCGGCTCAATCGCTTCCTTGTAAAGCTTGGCCATGGGAGGATCGGGAACCAGCAGGGCGATCAGATCGCCGCGTTTGGCCGCTTCCGCCGGATCGTAAACTTCCAGTCTCTGCGCCTGGGCTTTGGCCCGGGATTGGCTGGTGGCCGGCAGGCCCACAATCACCTTTGCTCCGCTGTCGCGCAAGTTCAGCGCGTGGGCATGTCCCTGGCTGCCGTAACCGATCACCGCAACGGTTTTACCCGCCAGATTTTTCACGTCGCCGTCGTTCTCATAATAAGCTTTCGCCATAACGTCACCTGTTCCTTTGCTGATTGGAATTTTTAACTTCTGATTGCGGGGCGTGGGAACCCATCTGCCTGCGTCATCGCTACAAGCTCTTTTGTAGCGCAGCGTTCGCCTTGGAACGCTGCGGTTCTTCCGGCGCACAAGTGGTAGCCACAGTCAGCGCTCTCCTGACCGTGGGCTTTTGCCCGTTGAAGAAACCACGGTTAAATCAAACCGCAATTTAGATGGCCGCCCGTTATTGCCACTGATTTCTGCGCCCCAGCGTTAATTGGACGCCGCGCCCACCAGTTCCATCTGCGAATACTGCTGGCTGGTCCTGACCCGCGAAAGCGGAAGGAAACCCGGCTCGTCCAACCCGGGGATATGCGTTCCGGCGGGGGATCCTGACGGAACCTCCACCAGGTATTTCCCGTGGCTGGCAAAAATCACTTTGCATTCCGGAAAGACTTCCTGGATGCGTTTGATGTTTTCCGGATTTGCCGCCGACTCGACAAAGATAAAGGACGCGGCCCGGGAGGGTTCATGCTGATAGAACGTGACGCCCAGGACGCCGGCGGTGCTGCGCAGGAAATTGAAAATATGCTCGACGTCCGCCTGCGGAGTGTCGACCACCGCCATCAGGGAATAGGCTTCCGGCTTGGCGGCCAGGGCCATGGTTTCGATCTCCAGCCCCTTCCGCCGGAAAATGTTCATCAGCCGGCAAAGCACGATTGGATCGCGATCGCTTTCAAGAGTTAGCAGCCATTGCATTTGGAACTCCCAAATAAAAAAGTATACAACCTTTGCAGTTGTAGCGCAGCGTTCGCTTTGTAACGCTGCGGTTCTTGCCACAAATCAAACGGCCCATCGGGCCACCACGGTCAGCGCTGTCCTGGCCGTGGGCTTTTCCCACGCACCAGCCGCAGGACTGAAAAACGAGCCCTGCGCTACAAATTCCTAAACTGCCCAGAGGTCGTCCAGGACCTCTTCTTCAACCAGCATTCGCGGCGGTTCCACGACCATCTCCGCAATGCTGGCTCCTGGTGGAACAATGGGGTAGCAGTTTTCGGTCGGGTCCACCCAGAAATCAATCAGCCGCGGCTCGCGGTCGCTCAAAAAGTCCTGGATGGCGTCGCGGACGTCCGCCTGGTGCTCAACCTTCGTGGCCCGAATCCCGTAAGATTCTGCAAGCTTGGTGAAGTTGGGCGAAAAGTTCAAGTCGATATCGCAATAGCGCTTTTCGAAGAAGATCTCCTGCCACTGCCGCACCATGCCTAGCGAGCGGTTGTTGATGACGGCGATTTTGACCGGAACGCGGTATTGGACCATCGTGGCCAGATCGTTCAGGGTCATCTGGAACCCGCCGTCGCCCACCAGCGTGATCACCTGCCGGTTGGGGAAGGCCATCTGCGCGCCCAGCGCCGCGGGGAATCCGTAACCCATGGTGCCCAGGCCGCTCGATGAGAGCCAGGTTCGCGGGTGCCGGAAATTGTAGAATTGCGCAGCCCACATCTGGTGCTGGCCCACGTCCACGCCGATAATGGCGTCGTCGTCGGCAAGCTCCGCGAGCGTCTCGATCACGTACTGTGGTTTCACGATGTTCGTATACTTGTCATAAGCCAGCGGATGCTCGGCCCTCCAGGCTTCAATCCGTTTCAGCCAGTGCTGGCGTTCGGGCGAAGCGGTGTGGTTTCCGCGCCTTTTCAGTTCATCGATCACGGCCTGCAGGGTCTCCCGCGCATCTCCCACCAGCGCCAGGTCAACATTGACGTTCTTGTTCACTTCCGAAGGGTCGATATCAAAATGGATCTTCTTGGCGTTTGTGGCAAAGCCGCTGATGCGTCCCGTCACCCGGTCGTCAAAGCGCGCGCCTACGGCAATCAACAGGTCGCTGTTGCTCACCGCGGTGTTGGTGGCGTAGGAGCCGTGCATGCCCAGCATGCCGAGCGAAAGCGGATGTTCTGACCGGAAGCTGCCCAGGCCCATCAGCGTGGTGGTCACCGGAATGTGCGTCAGCTCGGCGAGCTCGATCACCAGGTCGGAGGCGTCGGCGGCAATCACTCCACCGCCCACGTAAAGCACCGCCTGCTGGCTTGCCTGGATCATGTCCGCGGCGCGCCGCACCTGCTCCCGGGTCCACTCGCCGGGCTTGTGGACACGATGGGAAGCGGTCCTGGCAGGATAGCTCGGCTCCGTGTTTTCGAGCAGCACGCTCTTGGGGAGATCGACCAGCACCGGCCCCGGCCGGCCGGAGGCCGCAGTCTCAAAGGCCTGCTGAATCACGGAGGGAATGTCGGCAGCTCGGCGAACCATGAAAGCGCGCTTGGTGGCTGGCAGAGC
>JAKASH010000387.1 GCA_021828225.1 Acidobacteriota bacterium
CGTCGAACGAGCGGCGCATGTCGCAGGGCACCGTGCACAGATACACCTTGATCGCCGCCGGAAAACTCAGCATCGCCCTGGCTCCAGAGCGGCCAGGACCGAACGCAACGTCTCCTCATCCACGCCCTGCCGGATGCGCAGCCGGCGACCATCGCCCAGCACCAACTCGATCCCCGCGTCGCTCATGCCTTCTCCCTCGCTGACCAGGGCGAAGCTGGCGGATGGCGACGGCAGCGGCTTCCGCCGGCGCTCGGAACCGGTCTCCAGGTTGCTCCGCCACCAGTAGAACTGGCTTTCCTTGAGGCGGCGGCGCCGACAAAACTCGCGTACCGACATCCCGCTCCGCGCCGCTTCCTGAATGCGCCGTTGCCAGAACCGCCTCTTCTCCATATCCCGTTGTTTCGTCACGCGATACCCCCGCTTCCCGTGTAGGCAGCACGTGGCCAGCAGGCACACGGCCGCCTCAGCGGCGCAGTATCACTCGGGGCTTTCGGCACGAGAAGATGGGTTCAGCGGACGGATACAACAAAACTGCGAAAAACTCTGGACACTACCGCCGAGATGGTGGAACGTTGGGTGGCTTCGGCCTGGCTACTCACCGAAAAGCACTTCCGGCGCATCGATGGTCGCGCCGACCTCTGGGCCTTGGCTGCCATCCTCGGCCGCGAAATGAAGTCAGAAACTCAACCTTCGAAGGAGAAAGTAGCGTAGGATGAGTCACCCGCACCGCTAACGTTCAACTACGGCCGGGACACCCTCCAAAATCGAGAGTTTTGGCTGTGACAGAAAAGGTGAGCGACTCAAGGTTCAAACGTCGTATGACCCATTGCGCAAGGTCCCGGGGCAGATCAAGACGGAAGAGAAGACAAGTCCGCCATCTTGAATGTAGCTGCCCAAAAACGTGGTCCCACGGTAGCCCAAAAATGGAACGTCATGTTCCAAATGAACCCGGAAATCACGAGGGCTAAGCGGCTCAATGTAGACCTCTTCGAAACCGAGCCATGACCTCGTGACCGAATACTGCGCTTTGTAGAATGCCTCTTTTGCGCTAAAAGCGATCGTTCTCCATGCTGGAGGAGGATCAGTTCGGCGTTCTCTTGGTGATGCGATTGCTGTCCAAACCTCTGCCGATACCGCAGCTCGGGTTTGCGCGTCAAACCCAATCCCAGCTGCGAAAGATCGAGCCACAGCGACAGCTCCGCAATACCCTGTGCAGTGTGTGATGGCTCCGACGATGCCGTCGGGCCATCTTGGTGCGCGGCCCTCCGCAATAATCGCGCAAGGCTCTCTCCCCAGTGCACGAAGAGCTTCACGAGCACAATGTCGCCCAGCCCGAAATTCAGCGATTCTTTCCTTGGTTGCATTCTTCACGAGAACGCATTCTTCGGGGTACAGAGCCGACGCTTTGGAAAAATCAACTAACTCGGCACCTCGAACACTTTCTGCGAACAATGATTGCACCGACTTCCGCAGTTGCATGAAAAAATCTGACCAGAACCTACGTAATTACAGAGTATTGTACAATACCGTGATAGGTGTAGGCACGAGAAATCACTCTTTTCATGTCTTTCGCTCGCCCGGGCGTGTCACCGTATTCTTCAACCTCAATAGTTCTAAATTGACGGTCGCAACCAATGCGACTGAACTCTCAGTCCCGGTGGTTAGCATCACGTGCTTATGGAACCGTAACGCCTCACCACTACTACAATTATGCATTAATTCCAAACCCCTGTCATGTGGCGCGTGGATGACGTACGCTATTTTTCGTATGCAATATAGACGGGCGTGCCTTTGGAGTACCTTCTGAGCGTGACCTAATGGAATGGACCCATCCTGGTTTTTGCGGCGAGCGATAGGCTTCGTCGCAGTCCAGGGAGGGACTTCCATGAGAGTTGTGATCATTGGTCTGGATCTCGCGAAACATATTTTCCAGGTTCACGGTGTGGATGCTGAAGGCCGCCCTTGTCTGCGAAAGCGGTTACGCCGGAGCCAGGTGGCTCATTTTTTCGCCAACCTCCCGCCGTGTGTGGTGGGGATGGAAGCTTGCTGCGGTGCGCATTATTGGAGTCGTGTAATTGGCCGACGGGGTCACACCGCGCGGCTGATCGCTCCACAGTTTGTAAAGCCCTACGTGAAATCCAACAAGAACGACGCCAACGATGCCGAAGCGATCTGCGAAGCCGTGGGCCGTCCGCAGATGCGGTTCGTGCCCGCGAAGTCGGTGGAGCAGCAAGACATTCAGTCACTGCACCGCGTGCGGAGCCGCCTGGTCAGCTCGCGGACGCAACTGGCTAACCAGATTCGCGGCCTGCTGGCCGAATACGGGATCGTGCTGCCAGAACACGTCAGCCAACTGCGGCGCGGCTTGCCGCTCATCCTGGAGGATGCTACCAACGAGTTGGCCGCTTTCGGCCGACGCATGTTTGCTTCGCTCTACGACGAGCTGTTGTCTTTGGAACAAAAGATCCGGGCGATCGACGGGCAAATCTGGGCCGTATATCAGGCCAGCGAGTCCTGTCGGCGAATCGCAGCGGTAGAAGGAATCGGTCCGCTGATAGCGACAGCGCTTGTCGCCGCCATTAGCGACGGAAAGACTTTCAAGAACGGCCGGCGGTTCGCCGCCTGGCTCGGCTTGGTACCCCGGCAGCATTCGAGTGGCGGGAAAGCGCGACTACTCGGCATCAGCAAGCGTGGCGACGCTTATCTGCGAACTCTCTTGATCCACGGCGCGCGCTCGGTGGTGTACCGCGCCAGCCAAAAAACCGATCGTCGCAGGCCTGTGTAGCTGTCGTGAACAAGAACGCTCGAATCGTGCGGTCGCTGATTGCGCGCGGAGAGTCGTACCGGCGGGCCGCGTAAAAACGAAAGACTCCTGTAGAAAAGGGAAAATTCCTGTCGAGATGCTGGAGCCGCTGAAGATGGCGCAAATGGCTGAGACCAGCTTCTTCAAAACCTGAGGGGGGCAGGGCCGCCACAGGCCGATGACCTGATTAGGAGAAGAAGCGCAGATTCCATGTGGGCCCGAGGAGCGGCCCGCTCCTCAGTTGTTCGAGGCCGGATATATGCACGCGTCTCTTTCTTAAGAGCGTCAGCCTTCGAAAGCTCTTGCTATCGGGATGGGTCTATATATGCCCCCAAAATTGGCACGGGTGATCAGACGACGTTTGCCCGTTTAACTTCAGCGGCAGTGGATGGGCTGCCGTCGCCGGAACTGTAGGAAAGTGGGAATCCCGCCGGTTCTGCGGGATTTCCAAGCGCGGTGGGAAAGTCGCTCTTTTGACTTTTCCACGGCGCGCCTTTTCCACAGATCTTTTCCGTTCTCAGCGCTGCGGCAAATGCTGCCGGCGTTCGATAGCCCAGGCTGCTGTGTGGCCGGTCTTCGTTGTACTCCTTCCGCCGCGCCGCGATCTTTCGCCGCGCGTCGAACAAGTTCTCGAACCAGCTCACCGCCAAACACTCTTCCCGCAATCGTCCGTGAAAACTCTCGACGCGCGCGTTCTGCGTCGGCTTTCCTGGCTGAATGTGCACCAGTTCGATCTTCCGTTCGATGCACGAGGCCAGGAAATGACGATTGGTCAGTTGCGGCCCGTTGTCGCTACGAATCGCGTCTGGAACTCGGCGCTGGACGATGATCTGGTCCAGCACACGTGCCACCCGGCGGCTGGCAAAAGATGTATCCACTTCCAGCGCCAAGCATTCTCGCGTGTAGGCATCTACCACGGGACTGACCTCCCAAAATGAGACACTCGCGTTAACGACACCCAGCCGGAAGAGAGGCCGCGAGTGGGTACGAAAAAGCGAGTCAATAAGTATCCGAGATCGTTTCATCTGATTGCGCTGGAACGGATGAAGCATTGCGAGATCGTCTCGGTGCTTGCCCAGGAGTTGGGCATCCACCGGACAGTTCTCTACCACTGGAAAAACCACGTCAAAGCAATCGAAGGCGGAACTGCCGACTCCCCCGTGCGCGAGCTGCGCAGCAGGTGCGCGATCTGAAGCGGGTGCTGGCGGAGAAGACGCTGGAGGTGGAGTTTTTCAAAGGTGCCTTGCAAAAAATCGAGGCTCGGCGCCGGGGCAGAGGCGGCACTGGCGAGACGGCATCTACGACCAGATCCGGGAAATGATGCCGATGAAAGGCGGCCTGAGTATCGAGCGAATGTGCGAACTGGCACGGGTCAGCCGCGCCGGGTTCTATCGATCGCTGCGGGAAGGGGCACCGCGCGAGGAAGACGTTGAGGTGCGCTCGGCGATTCAGCAGATCGTGCTTGAACATCGGCGTCGTTACGGATGCCGGCGGGTAACCGCGGAGCTGAAGCGCCGCGGCCTGCCGGTCAACCACATGTTGTAATCGCTTTGAGATTTCCGGCCGTGCAGCGGGAATCCGCGAGGAGAGAGGCGATGGAACAATATGTGGGTCTGGACGTATCGCAGAAGG
>JAKASH010000388.1 GCA_021828225.1 Acidobacteriota bacterium
CTCGGCGAGGGTGATCTCGCTCGTTGCATAGGGATCGATTTGCGCTGCCCACAGAACGTGGGTGCCATTTTCCAGCAATCCCACGAAACGAACCTTGGGATAGGCCGTCGATCCCCGGCTGGCCCCAGGCCGACCAAAGGCTCGGTCGTTTTCCGCCGTGTCCGCCACGTCCAAGGTACTGCCATCTAAACTGACCAGCCGCCATTGTCGATACCAAGCTCCCCGGGTCCCTTTCGCGGCGATCGGGGTCACGACGGCTTCGTACAGTTTCTTCAGCGGTTCGGGTCCCAGACGGCTGCGGGCTTGCGAGATCCCCGATTTGCCCGCCACCTTCACGCCGGCCGACGGATCCAGCAGCCACTCCACTCCCTCCAGCAGGCAGCGCAGCACCTCCCGATAGGATGACCGCATGTAGAGCGCCAAGGCGATGACGTAGTAAACCACCACATGGGCAGGCAAATCGCGCTCCCGAACGCTGGCCCGGTTCGTCTGCTTCAAAACCTCGCGGACTTTCTCAAGGGGAAAGAACTTGGCGATGACGCCCAGGCTGATGTAATCGGTAATGCGGCTCCCCGCAGGTAGAGTTGCGACGGTGCGTGCCATTCGAGGGGCTTCGCTTGCGAGCGCCATCTGTCAGGAGGTCTTATTTGTACGGATTGTGACCTGCTGATGCAGCAGCAAGTCGCGCGAGGATGAGCCGACGTACACGGTCCGGCTGCCTTTTGCTGTCTGCCAGCTATTGGTCGCATCGGACCAGTACTGCAACTGCCGCAAGGGCACGTGGATCTCAACCAGACGGCTCTGGCCGGGCTGCAATCCAATCCGGTCAAATCCAGCGAGCGCCCGCACCGCAAACTGCGCGACCGAGGGAGCGGGCTCAGGTGGTCCCAGATAGACCTGCGGCACCTCATCACCGTAAACCTTGCCGACGTTCTGGACCGAAAACCGAACAATCAATCCGCCATGGGACCCCGGCTCAGTCTGAAGGTTCGAATATCGGAACTGGGTGTAAGACAACCCATAGCCAAAGGGAAACAGCGGTTGGATATCCTTGTGGTCGAACCAGCGATAACCGACGAAGATTCCCTCTGAAAACTTGGTCACGCCATCTACGCCTTTCGAACTGCGCTCCGGATGTGTGGGACCGTGAGAAACGTATTGATCCAGGTGCTGTGCCCACGTAAAGGGCAGTCGCCCCGCCGGGTCGGTGCGTCCCAGGAGCACATTCGCGGTTGCGACCCCTCCTCCGTCACCGGGATACCACATCTCCAGCACCGCTTTCACGTGGTTCAGCCACGGCAGCGCCGCCGGCTGACTGGAATTAAGCACAACGATGGTGTTGGGATTGATTTTGGCGATTGCCGCGATCAACTTGTCCTGATCGCCCGGCAGTGCGAACGCCGGCCGGCCCCGTCCCCAGGCAAACACCACCACCGTTTTGGCTTGCCGCGCGGTCCGCAAGGCGGCCTGGTAATCGAGCTGACGCTGCTGCGGCGTCATCCAGTTCAGCCTGATCTGCACAGGCCGCCCCGACGCATCCCCCTGCTCGGTCAGCAGGAGAGGGTGAGCTCCTGCGGTCAGGTGGAGCGCAACCCGCACATTATCCAGGTTGTCGGTGGTCGGCAGGACATTGTCCTGTGCGGCCTGGATATAGTTCCCGTGCAGCAGCAGTCCGGAACTGCGCGCCTGCAGCTTGCCATCGATTTTCAGTTGTGCCGCACAGCCCATCAGTTGCACATAAACCCAGTACACTCCGGTGCTGGGAATCTGCAGCGTACCGCGCCAACTGAAACTGCTTCCCGGGGGCAGAGCGTGCCCGTTCTTTTCAGTGAAATCCAATATCGGGTCGACCCCTGCCTTGTATTCCTGTGCGTCTTCCCGCAATAATCCAGGATGCCCGTCGTTGGAGAACCGGGCAGCGGGAATGTGGCTGCCGGTCATGTCATCGGCCACAGCGAAGGTAATGTGCCGGTCCGGCACGTTGGCCGTGGCTTGTTTCAACGCAGCCAGCGGGCCGATATCCCGGCTGGGAAAGCCCAGGGCTTTCTCGCCCGATTCGCCAATGGTGATGGTTTGGCCGGCGCCAGGGCCGATCACCGCCAGCGATTCGAGGTCACGCTGGGTTAGGGGCAGGGCATGATCCTGGTCCTTCAGCAGGACGGCTGAGTTTTCCGCGGTCTTCTCTACGATCTTCACATCCTCATCAAAAGGAACGGCGGTGACGTTGTGCTTGATCTTTCCACTCAGCCATCCAAAGCGGTCCTCCTGCATCAAAATCCGGCGTGCCGCCCGCGTAATCCTTTTGGGGTCCACCTTGCGCGCTTTTATGGCTGCGAGCATGCCTTCCGGCCGCGCCATGTGAAGGAATCCGCTGTAGTCGACATGTTGCGGCGGTTCTTCAGGAATGTGCGAGGAGAAAAACAGGGCTGCGGCTTCGTGCGTTTGTGCCGCCGGAGGAGGCGGTGGGACCGTAGCGCAGAAATAGCAGGGCAAAAAGGGAATTCCCGAACCCGGCATCTCCAGATCGAGGCCCTCATTCACAAAGGTGGTGGCATGAGTGGCGCCCCAGTCCGAGGTGACAAAACCTGTGAATCCGATTTCCTGCTTCAACAGTGTCCGCAAGGTCTGGGAATTGCCGCAGGCATAGGCTCCGTTGACCTGGTTGTACGAGCACATAATCGAGGCCACACCCGCCTTCACAACGTAGGCAAACGGTTCGGCGTAAATCTCGTGCAGCGCCTGTTGCCCCACTACCACGTTGTCGCCGCCGTTGTAGGCAACATAATGTTTGGCCTGGGCCATGACTCCCTGGCTTTGAATGCCTTTTACCTCGGCGGCTCCGATCTCCCCGACAAGCAGTGGATCTTCACCGTAGAGGTTATAAGCGCGCTCCCAGGTGGGATCGCGGAAGATGTTGATGAACGGCTGCAAGGCCACATCGATGCCTAAAGCGCGGGCGTCGCGGCCAATAACAACTCCGTTCAGGCGCGCATCCTCCGGACTGAAGGTCGCCGCCAGCCCCATCGTCGCAGTCGGCGCCGTGGAGCGATGCCGGGTCAGCACGCCCGGAGGCCCGTCCGCCAAGCGCAACCCGGGAATGCCCAGCTTTGGGTTCCCGGCCAGATAGCCGGCTTGTCCCTGGTAGGTGGACGGATTTTCTTTCTCGCCATGGATTATCCGGATCTTTTCAGACAAACTCATTCGGTTCAGCAATTGGTTGACTTTGGCCGTGCCATGTAATGCTGGCTGGGTGGTGCACCCAAGCATGAATGCAAATGCCGTTGGCAGCGCCAGGATGAAGATCCGCTGTCGAAGCCCTCGCCTGTGAGACATCGTTGTGCCTTGAGCCATATGCCCTCCCTGACAGAGAAGTCGGAACAAACTCGGAAGTGTCCTACAGCACCGAAACATCTGGGTTGTGTTATTGCGACGGGGCCAGTGCCGCGCGCCCCATCCTGGGCGCATGAAACTTCGCGCAAGTCTTTTCGACGAAATCGTCAAATTGGTGACCAACCAAAGGGGTGTTAAGAAGTTTGTAACATGGATGGGCCGGTGGCTTGGCAAATTGACCGGTCGGAATCCAAAGCGTTTCTTGTCGCTCGCGTTTTTGTTTTCCCAGTGCCATGCCACGCATTGTAATCCTACAACTCCGACAGAGCAATCAGACCTTTGCGATGTTCGGCCACTTTCACTACGGACCGCTGAGCGTCTGAAATAGGTCTTGAAGATGGCCCGCTTCGCTGTATAATGGCGAGCGAAACGAAACGCGATTCAATTCAGTAAGCCAGGGAGGATGCCATGCGAGTGCGTGCCAGTCTCTTTCTCTTATCTCTTCTTGTTGGAGCAGGTTCAATTTACGCCGCGCAGGCTTCAGAGATGCGCTCGTCATCGCTTCGCGTCACGCTGGCGCAGGGCTGGGAGCTTCAGTCCTCCGCGCGCGTGCCTGAACAGGGTAACGCCGTCTCGCAGAACGACTTCATCGCGTCCGGCTGGTACAAAACCGGCGTTCCTTCCACAGTTCTTGCCGCCCTGGTTAAGAATAACGTCTACCGCCATCCCTACTTCGGAATGAACCTCCGCAACATCCCCGGCACCGCGTACCCGATCGGCGCGAACTTTTCAAATCTTCAGATGCCGGCCGACAGCCCGTTTAAGGTGCCGTGGTGGTACCGGACCAGCTTCCAGTTGCCTGCGAGCTTTGAGGGCAAGCAGATCTGGCTGCACTTTGGGGGTATCAATTATCGCGCGACCATCTGGCTGAACGGACAACGGGTTGCCGGGCCCGGGCAGGTGGTGGGCATGTGGAGAACCTATGAGTTCAACGTGACGGCCGCGGCCCAGCCAGGCAAGATGAATTCGCTGGCGGTTGAGGTTTCTGCTCCGCACGCCGACGATCTGGGCATCACCTGGGTGGATTGGAACCCCGCGCCT
>JAKASH010000389.1 GCA_021828225.1 Acidobacteriota bacterium
TACCCGGATTTGTTCTTCTGGGAAACGGGCTACTCGCTCTATACGCTCCGCCAGGCAAGCCGACGCTCATGGCGTATCGGGCAGACCGAGGAGGTAACGGTCAAGTATTTTGCCTATGCGAATACGGCCCAGGAGACTTGCTTGCGGCTGATGGGGCGGAAACTCCTGGTCTCTTTGGCGATGGAGGGGAAGTTTTCAACCGAAGGGTTGCAGGCGGCGGGCGAAGACGATGACCTTCTGATGGCGATGGCGCGCGAGCTGGTCACAGAGAAGGGTATCGGGGAGACTGCTGATCTTGTCTGGCGGGAGATTCAGCATCAGAATGCGGCGTTCGCCCATGCGACACCGGCAGCAATCGAGCTTGAGCCCGAAACGCCGCCGGAAGATATTGTTCTTCCACAAGAACCGCTGTCCGCGGTTGGCGACCAGTTGCTATTGTTTGGCACATCGTTCGGCGCTGCCACAGACTGTAAGCGTGCCACGCGCCGAACGTCTCAAGCCGTTTTACGTGCGGACAAGCAACTCATTCTCTTCTGAGTTTGAGGCGGTCGCGAAGGGAAAAGAATGGGTAATCGCCATTGGCTTGCACGTCGATGACGTCGGCATGGTACTTATTTCTTCGCTTTTACATGCGCGCGGACACGGCGTTACTCTCACCAAGCGTTACCGACACGGTCCGTGCCTCTGAGGATTTCAAGGGCTTTATCCATCTGTTGGTCAATGCCCGCGTTTAAAAGATAGGGGTCCACTTCGACCTTGATGTCGGGCGAGACCCCTTTGCCTTCCAGGCAATCACCCCGCGGCGTATACCAGCCGAAAACCGGCAGGCGAAGAGTGTAGCCGCCCCCCACCTTGAAATTAGCTGCACCGAGAACATTGCCGACAGTCTTTGTGCCGACAATGGTTGCCAGCCGATGCTCAGCGACAAAGCCAGCTACCATCTCTGCCGCACTATTCGTCCATTCATTCACGAGCATCACAATCTTATTGTGGAAGGGCTGCGGCCCTAATCCCTGAGTAAGAAGGACCACGGACTTATCCCGAAAAGAGAATCGCGACAGGGTCCACAGGAGTTCCGCCGTGCTTTGTGGCATGGGGACGCGGGGGAGGTGGTCAACATCGTAACCTGTGCGAAGTCGTCGCCGCGTCAGGCTGTGTCCGATCTGAAGCTGTCCTGGGCACAAGTAGCTCGCGAGCCTCGCCAGTCCCAAACCGCCACCGATATTTCCGCGCAGATCGATGATCAGCCGATCGGTGCCCCGCTCCTTAAGGCTTGCAATCGCCGCATCTAATCGCTTTGCAAATCGCATCCCCATCCCGCCGGGGAAGTAGGTCACCTTGAGAAGGCCTGCGCCGGGGGCAATGATCTTATGCTCCAGGCTCTTGGGCTCGACCATGCGGGGAATGGATCTGCTGCCCTTGATGTGCGGAACGTCTACCGCCACCTCCCGGGTGTTTTCCCCTAGAATATCGCAGACCTTTAGCCGGTGCGTTCGTCCGATCCCGAAAGGAGGCATTATGAGTGGTTTGCAGTCACTACCATCCACAGCAAGCAGAAGATCGCCCGGCTTTATGCCGGCAGCGTGGGCCGGACCTTCTTCAAAAACGTCGAGGAACATCCAGCGATCAGCCCCATTTAATGAAAACGGCCGGACGGTCGCGCTGATGGAGTGTTGTGGCAGGACTTGCCGCGTTTTTTCGTTGTAGAACAACGTATGGCTGCTTCCAAGCCCCAACAGTAAATCTCGAATGCCGTTCTCAAATCCCTCCATATCCGCGCTCAGCAATTCCTTCATTCGCTGATCGACCGAGCGGACCCAGTCTTCATAGACGATGCTCGCAACGTTGAAATGGTGTTTAAGGACAAGCTTCTTGACAGAGGTAAGGATGCGGGCCCATTCCTTTCGGCCGAGTGGCTTGTCACTGATTTCATTCTTGGCCATGGGAAATCCTGCCTTGGTTGGCGGGCCCTTCAAAGATGAAGCCTGCCCAATAGTAAGGAACTGCTCTTGAACCCCAGGTTCGGAGCATGTCGCGTTTGGCTTCAGCAAGAGCGTAAGCGGCTGGCTTACCCGAGGCCAGATGCTCATAAAACTGCTTCATCAGCACAAATGAATAGGTGTCGTCGATTGACCATAGGGTTGAAACGACGGATTTTGCTCCTGCCAGGAGAAAAGCCCGGGCCAGGGTTGCAATTCCTTCTTCGCCTTCAACGGGGCCCACCGCCGTATCGCACGCCGACAAAATCGCAAGGTCCGCCTTAATGCGCAACTGAACGATCTCGGAAGCCTCGAGAAAACCATCTTCGCCGGCTGCTGGATCGCTCAGCAAAACCAGTGCTGAGCGGTTCGGATGCTCCGGATCAGCAAAGGCGTGCACCGCCAAGTGAATAAGGCGATACTGGGCCAGCCTTTCGTGTTCGAAGGCGTACTTGGTTGCGTCCGACCCAATCAGGAGGGTGTCGCTGGGGTCGTGAATGGCAGCCGCTGCGGCAAGGACTTCTCGCTTGGAACCTGGGAGAAGAGTAACGTCATGCGCACTGTAACCACGCATCAAAGTGGCTTTCTCTAATTCGGTGTTGTTGTAAGGAATCCCGCCCACCGCCAGAAGCTGACGGGGAAATCTCTGGGAACGTTCCTCGTGCTGCGCGAGCAGGCAGTAAGCGGTTGCCGAAGGCGCGTACACGACCGTGTGCTTTTCGACCACGTAGCGGCCAGATGCGTCTACCAGGCCATCGAACGGGAGGAGATAGAGAGGCCCGTCACGGACAATAACGAGGGTCTCATTGCTCTGCACCTCGGGGATAGACTGGAGAAGAGCATTATAGAGCTGCCTGCCTTCGGTATAAGCTCTCTGTTTGGCTTTGACGGCCTTCCGGTAGGCTTCGACGAGCGTACTGATGCGATCTTCGCTGGCCAAAGGGATAATTCGGGCCTGCTTGTGAGAAATCGCCAGGCAATAGGACCGAGGTTCTGACATGACATATTCCAGCAAGAGGGTCGAAGCATTAAGGCTGCGTCGCACCTGATTGATTCCGAACGTGTCACGTGACCGAGTCTTCAGGATGCTCAGGTTGGGAGTCACCCAGCGTCTCTGTTCCGCCATGAAGATTTGGTCGCGAATGGCCCGCACTTCGGCCGTTGAGCGGGCGGACATCAATTTTAACCGCAGCGCCGAAAGCGCGCGTTCATCTTCCTCTGCTTTCGCCGGAGTGCGTGAACCGGCCATCAACAGGTCGGTTGCCACGCGGCCACGAACCTGTTCGATGATTGAGAATGCCTTCGCGGGGTCGTTGAAGTGCTGAGCGATCAGGCAAAAATGCTGGGCGTACAGCCCGCTCGCGGCCTTAATGAAGGCTGTCTTGTCAAGCACGCCGGAGACGATGGCGACTGACGAATCGACGAAAGCCTCAGCGCGATCATAGATGCGGTCTGCCTCGGCATAGTTCCCTTCAGCAGTCTTGATTTCTGCCAGCGTCCGCAGGCGCTCCGGGACCGACCAGACATCGCCGCTCGCCTGGGCGGAAGCCGTCGCGTGCCTTGCATACTGATCTGCTTCCTCCAGGTTACCCTGTCTCTGGTATAGCTCAGCCAGTTGGGATTGTTCCTGAGCAACCTGCCGCATGTATCCGGCTGGTTTGGAAATAGCCAGCGCCTTCTTGAGATCCGACAAAGCTGTTGTATGCTCGTTCCGGGCTTCGGCAATGGTCGAAGCAAGAACCAGCGCCACAGCCTCCTGTCCCGGCTGCCGGGTTTTTTGAGCCTGGGCAAGAAACTCGGCGTCCAAGCGCTGAGCGGATTCGAGCTGACCGAGTCCAATCAGTGCTTGCAACCGCGCTTGCTGGGTAACGAATGGATAGCCTGCATCGGGTATCGCACGAGCAATCTCAAGGGCGTGGGTGAAATAAGAAAAGGCCTGACTGTACATCTTCGATTCAACGAGGCCGATGCCGAGAACTGTCAAATACCGGATTTGAGCACCCGCGTCGTGTACCGCCTCTGCCTCGGCGAGAGCTGTGCCGACATCCTGGCGAGCTGTGGGAAGGTCGCCTGCATAGAACGCTGCCAGGCCGAGCTGGGCCAGAGCGCGATACTGCCATCTCGTGTTGTCCAAGTCTCGGGCCAGGACTCCAACCTGTTCCCAATCGTCACGCATCTCGACAGCATCGACCTCACCGTCGATGTCTCCTTTGACAATGAGGCAAAACATGCGGAGTTGCTTATCCTCGCGGAGGAATTGGTTCGTATTCAACTCCCGGGCAAGCTGAGCGGAAGCCCCAGGCAGGTTAAGCCGCTCGGCGCGAGATCGGAGGTCGCCCAGTCGGGCGTACAGCGTGTTTCGCTGATCGCCCGCAGCGGTAAACATTCTCATGGCCTCTCGAAAGTACGGCCCGGCAGCAGCCCAATTGTACAAATCCGCCAGAT
>JAKASH010000390.1 GCA_021828225.1 Acidobacteriota bacterium
GCTGGAAGTGATCGAGGACGATCTGTTGAGGCACGGATGAATCCGTGCCCTTTCGCGCCCAAGGCAACGGTAGGCGGCTGTAGCGGGGCTCGGCGAGTGCCGGTCTTTCTTCAACTAAAGGCCGGCGGTGAGGACACCGCCGCTACAGTGACAGGCGCTTCTGGATTTCGCTTTCGTAGCCGGGATAGTAGTGGCCGATGACCGATAAATCGAACTCCCGCAGAATAGATTCCTTGGGTTCGCGTTCGAGCAGGAATTGGAACGATCGCTCAATCAGCTCTTCTTCCGGAACTTGTTTCCGGGTGAGTTTTTCGTAATAGCCGGTTTTCAGGGAAACATTGTGCTTGGATTGGCTGCCAGCCTCGACCACTGTGACGCGAAAGCGGCCAGGGGCGCTACGGTCAACTCGAATTGTTGCTGCCATGATGGACCTCCCTCCAATTCTCCACGACTTGTCGAGGTTTGCAAATCAGATTTGCAGCATTTTGTGGCGGCGCTGTCCGTGGCTGCTGGCTGGTGCCGTCGGGCAAACGAAGCTGGATCTGACGAAAAGCCGCAGAGTCTCCGGGATGCGAGACTCTGCGGCGCTACTCGCTTGGAATCCAGAGGAGTTCAGCGGAGTTTGGCGAAAGGCAGTCTAACGTCTGCGACCGCCAAAGCGGAAGACGAAACCGGCCGAGAGGCGCCAATCATTCTGGCCGGTTCCAAAGGACTGCGGTCGGTAGTAATCAAACTGGAAGAGTCGGATGGCCAGACCCTTGCTGACGCTGGCGTCAATTCCGCCGCCGAAAGCCATGGCGTAGGAACCGCTTGTAGCCCTGAAATTCGTGCCCTTCAACGTCACTTCGGTCTCGTCATAACCGAACAGCGCATGAGCGAAAGGCGTGACCACCTTGAACCCCGGGTAGTAAAAGCGAGGGCCCGAAAGGATTGAATACGTACTGAAGTGATTGTCAGCACCAAGGAGGTTCTTGGTCCCATAATAGCCCCCGAACTCCTGCACCAGCCCGAACCAGTCGGTGGCTTTTTCGGTTATCGCCGCCTGCCAGCCGTTCAGGCCAAATTGGCTGTTGAAAGTCATCGGAGGGTAGTAAAAGGGAGAATACGTCGTGGTGAGATCGTTGTTCAGATAAGAGTAGCCTCCATAGATCTCAATCCCTTCGAAGGCCTGAGCCCTGGCCAGTTGAGGGAGGATGAAGAGTAACACGACGAGAAGCAAGCAAGATTTCCGCATTAGCTCCTCCTTCTTCCTACGGGATCGTCCGGTTAAGCTATGGTCACATCCTTGCGTTGTACCAGTCAATAAGGCTGATTGCCAATGCGCAAAGCAGTGGATTTAGGCTGCAAAATACAGGAATTGCCCGACAAGAGGCTGCCCGGGTTTTACCGGATACTCCTGAAAAGACCGTTCCTAGTCGCGCTCTGGAACAGCGAAGCGCCGCCGCAGATCTGTTCAGGGATTCGGTTAAAATAAGAACGAGATGGCACACAAGGAAATAAAGATTCCCCGGGTGCTGATCGTTGCGGGTTCGGATTCCAGTGGGGGCGCCGGCATTCAGGCCGATCTGAAAACCGTTTCGGCGCTCGGAGTTTATGGCATGACCGCGGTTACGGCGTTGACAGCACAAAACACCACAGGCGTTTTCGGAGTTGTGGAAGTGGACCCGGAGTTTGTCGCCCTGCAGATGGAGGTTTGCCTTGAGGATGTGGGTTGTGATGCCATAAAAACCGGTATGCTTTCGAATGCCGGGATCATTCAGGCGGTGGTGGACAAAATCAGCGAGCATCCTCATATCCCCCTGGTTGTTGATCCGGTCATGATCTCCACGAGTGGAACTCCGTTGCTCGATCCTCCGGCTGTCGAAGCCCTCAGACAAAAATTGCTTCCCCTGGCGACCGTGGTTACGCCCAACCTGGACGAGGCAGGATCGCTGCTCGGACGCGCCATTCGAAATATCAATGAGATGAAAGAAGCCTCCCGAGCGCTTCAGGCTCTCGGAGCACAAAACGTCGTGGTTAAGGGCGGACACCTCGAAGGGATTGCCATCGATGTGCTGTTTAACGGTAAAGAGTGCGTTGAGTACCAGTCGCCTAGAATCGAGGCAAAAAACAGCCACGGGACCGGGTGCATCTTTGCCTCGGCGATAGCCGCCGGCCTGGCGAAGGGGAAAACGGTGCAGGAAAGCGTTGCTTTTGCGAAGGAGTTTGTGACGTCGGCTATCCGGGCGGGCTTGCCTCTCGGGAGGGGTTGCGGGCCTGCCAATCCGATACACTCACAAGAAGTTGATCGGTAAATGTTTCGCCACGCGAAGCTTGGCTTTATACTCTTAGAGAGTGTTTGTAAGGAGCAGGGGCATTGTGTTTCCGGTTGCCAGAGAGCAATAAGGATAGTTTTCAACCGTGCAACGCTTGATGGAGAATTCGCGGTCACGTCTCCTGCAAGTTTGCTTTACTATGGACCTTCAGCGAGCAAGGAAGGCTTATCAATGGCCTACGGTGCCGTGTCGGGCCCGGGACGCTAGAGGATGAGGGGTTATGCGTAAACTTTTGCTTCTGGCCTTGAGCCTGGTTGGATTCTTTGACTCGATTTACCTCTTGTGGGAGTACACCTCGCCTGCCAGCCCCATGGTGTGTATGGGGGGAGGCTGCGACGCGGTTCGCGCCAGCTCTTACTCCCACTTCGGCGGGCTGCCGGTGCCTGTTTACGGCGTGGTGATGTATGCCTTTCTGGCGCTCCTGATCTTCCTTTATCCGTTGCTGCCTCCTTCGATCGGGAAGCTGTCGCAACGCGGCGTCGTTTTTATTTCGGGCGCAGCGTTCCTGGTTTCAGGCTACCTGACGGGAGTCGAGGCCTTTGTTCTGCATTCCTGGTGCATGTGGTGCGTTTTGTCCGCGCTCACTGTGACCGCAATCTTCATTCTGTCGCTGGTGGATCGCGCGCGACCCGGAGAGCTTCTGGATGCTGCCCGGGCTTTGACTGCCGTGCAAAGGAATTTTGCCGTGGTGCTCTTCGGTTTCGCGATCGGAGTGCCTGCATTTATATTGCTGACCCGAAACGGAAGCCTTCCTGCCGCCAAACCTCCTTCCAACAAGACCGTTCAGGCCCACCTGGTTCGTGCCGACACCCACTTTTACGGGAATCCTAAAGCCCCCGTCACGGTCGTGGAGTTCGGGGACTTCGAGTGTCCAGCGTGCCGTGAGGCTGAAATATCGGCTGCGAAGATTCGCAAACATTTCGGCGACAGGATCCGGTTCGCGTTTCGGCAGTTTCCGCTGCAGGGTATCCATCCCCAGGCTGAGAAAGCCGCGGAAGCCAGCGAATGCGCCGCCCAGCAGGGGAAATTCTGGCAGGCGGTGGATATGTTCTATCAGCACCAGACTGACTTAAGCCCGGCGGCCCTCAACCGGTATGCAGGAGAGTTGGGCCTTAACTCGAGAGAGTTTGTCGGGTGCCTTCAGAAGGGCAAGATGGAGTCACGCGTTGCTCAGGACATCCGGGACGGTGAGGCTCTGGGCGTTCATGCCACTCCCACCTTTTTCATCGATGGCCACATGATCGTGGGACCGATCGCTTATTCGCAATTCGAGCAGCTGGTTGAAAATGAGCTTAAGATGAAGGGAACGGGCCAGGCGCCTTCCGTGGTTCCCGCCAGTTCGCCTGAACCTGCGAAGAAAGCTCCAGCGCCCAAGGCCGCGACGATGAAGAAAGTGGCGGCAACCCAGTCTTCTCTCGACCATTCCAGCAACGCCATGCAAGTGCTCGGCGGCGCAAACCTTCTCGCTAGCCTTCAACAGCAAAACTCGGCGGCAGCCTGCAGCGAGGCGGAGGCGAAGGATCGGCAGCCGAAGATGATCGGAACTCCTCAGGCGAAGGAACTTTTTGGAAGCAACCTGCAGGCTCTCTTTGTTGATGTGCGGTCCGCAAAGGCCTTCCAGACCGGCCACATCCCCGGGGCCGTGAACATGCCCATTGACTCTTTTGAGCAGGAATGGCGCCACCTCCCGAAGAACAAGACGATTGTGCTTTACCAGAGCGGGCGCTCCACGGGAGATATCTGCGCGTCCAGCCGCTCGGCGGGCCGGATTCTGCTGACGCAGGGATTTGGCTACAGCGAGGTCAAGGTTTACCGCGACGGCCTGGCAGGCTGGACCAAAGCGGGGCTTCCCGTCAAGCGCTAGCCGACGGTCATGCCAGCTAAGCTATGTAGAGTCTGCTCGCTATAGCAATATAGTAAGAGTGGGACAGGGCGGTAATATATCTCTTGACATCACCTTTTATGCCACTATAGAATCCCCTCCGGACGCTGTGCCGGTTTCGCTTCCCTGTTATTGAAGAGAGCCGGTTGCCATACCTCAATCTGACTGATCGAGATGAGTCTTAACCTTTTCCGAGGAGAAGGCAGTGTGTTGGTTTCGCAG
>JAKASH010000391.1 GCA_021828225.1 Acidobacteriota bacterium
GCTAGACGCCCGCCATTGAATCGTCGGATTTGCATCAAACCGTTCGACAGATTGCGAATCGAACGATAGCTGCTCGTGTGGAGACGGCACACCGCCCCCACCGTCGGGAACTTTTCCAGGAGGAAATAGAGATCCCCCGAAGGCTTGCAATCTCCGCGCTCGAGATCGGGGCAGCCGTCGCCGCAAGGCTCGACCACTTGCCCCTTCTTCGGCCCCTCGGTGTATCTGTATTTCCCGGGCCAGGGCTCGCCCTCCGGGTGCTTTTGCGTCCGCCGGATCGCCCGCATCTCGTACCTCGGCCCGTTCCCATTCACGATCTGCACCAAGTCTCCATGGCACTTGCAGCCCGCCGGGGTCCAGAGCGCATACTCGGTCCGGAGGACTTCACGGGGATCGTCATTCAGGAAAACGATGCCCAATTCCGTTGGCTTCTCGCCGTAGAGCTTTGCGATGTCCGGAGCTGGCTCCCAAACAACATCTTGGCCATGAAGTGTCTTCCGCTTGAAAACGAAATGGTCGAGCCGGCGCGGATGGCCGTTTTGGCTTCCCGGCTCCGGCCCTTCGCCAATTGCGACTTTGATCCTCACCGGCAGTTTTTCCAGAGCCGTGCCATTCTCGTCGTGCGTCAATCCGAGAATACCCATCGTACGGTCCTCCTGTTCTTGTGATCTGATTGGGCTGGAAGGTCTGGGCGGGGGTTCTTACCGCAATCCGAGGCCGCTCAGAACAGAGTGAGCTGTCCTTCAGGCGTGATTGCAGCATTCTGCGGCGCGTTCTTTCGGTGAATGGGTTCAAGGTGTGCACCCAGCGCGGTTCCTAAATCAGCTACTACCGGGGCGGCCACTGCGACGGAAACCGTATCTCTGACAGTGTCCTCTTCCGATTCCTCGGCCTCGGAAACATGCACGCCGAAAGCTTCTTCCTGTTTCTTCTGGAGCTGCGACCAGACGAGATCGGCATTCTCTCCGATCCCTTTCTCAGTGACCAACTCCCGTGCCATTGCCATCATGATGTCATCGTCGTCGTTGATGGCTTGCAAGCCCTCAGAAGAGAACTTGCCCTCCATGGCCAGCGACACCAGAAGCTTCTTGCCCATCAGCCGCAAGCAGGTCTCCTGCATCGTCTCGGCGTAATGGAGAAACTTCACCTTGACCGGCGCTCGCTGGCCAATCCGCCAACTTCGCCGGCTGGCTTGGCGAAGAACGTAGATCGAGTAGCCGGTTTCGTAGAAGAGGATCGTGGGAAACTCGATAAGATCGAGTCCCGTCTGAACCAGTTTCGGGTGGCAGATCACCGCCTGCACCCCAGCTCGGAGCTGGCGCTCGTACCATGCCTCCCGCGCCTCCGGCGGCACTTCGGTCGTAAGCACGGCCACTCGGATCCCGGCGTCGCTGAGGATGCGCTCCAGTCGCCGCGTCACATCGCGCTTTTGCGTGTACACGGCATAGATCTGGCAGCGACGGCCACGCCCGAGTTCCGCCTTCACCTCATCTACAAGCCGGCGCTCTTTCGCGTAGATGCGTTCCTCATCCAGGTCTTCCGTCTCCGCGATGAGGAATTTCTCCCGGCGCTGCGTCTCCGGGTCGAATTCCCATCCGTACAGATTCCCCAGGTGAAACGGCCGGTCTGGATAAAGCAGCAAGGCGTTTAGCGCCACGCTCATCACCGACTGATTCCCACGGTGCTCTTTGAGGGCGCACTTCACGTCTTCTTCGAGCTTCTTGTAGGCTTCCTTCAGCGGAGGGTCCATCTCCACGGTGACAACCTCTTCCCGATAAGGCGGCAACGCCTCGGAGATGTCCTCGAGCGAGATGAACGCCCCAAGGCTCATCAGGAAGCGGCCAAAGAGTAACGGCGAGGCACCCGGGCGGCGCCGTACGCGCTTCGTCACGCGCGCCTCCGAGCACGCGTTGTCCGTCGGCTCGATCACGGTCACCTTTTCCAGCAGGCCGTATGTTTCCGTGAAAGCACGAACGCCCGCTTCGCCGTACTCGAATCCTTCCGCAACCATCTTGGCCGGCTCAAGCCGGTAGAGGATATTGAAGACCTCGTCGGCATACCCTCCGAGCAGTGTTCCTGTCAGGACCACAGTATGCCGAGCGCACGCGGCCAGGGTGCCCAGCGCGTTGCCCTGGGCGGTGTCGCCCTTCAGCTCGTGCACCTCATCGGCGATGGCGTAATCAAAGAAATCGGGCATGTACCGCCCGATGAAGTCCACCGGAGCAAACCGCCTGGTTTTCGTCCCGTCGGCCTGCCACAACGCGCTGTACAGAGCGCGCCGGCGCAGGTTCTGTGATCGGTCCCCATTCCCATTGCCGAGAATCTCGCTCAGCTTGGCCTTCTTGAAGTCCGCGCGCAGAAGCCGCTCTCCGTCTTCACCCAGGTAGATCGGGCAGCCACTGTCTGGATTGATGACACTCCCCTGATAGCGGCCACACTCTGCAACCCCGTATGCGTGACGCCAGAAATAGCTAAGCTTTCCGCGATCGCGTCCAACAACGAAAAGAGCAGGAGAAGAGCAGATCGAGTCCCAGCGGTCACGAGCTGTGCGGGATCCCCTCCGTAGCCGCAACTCGGTCAGTGTGGTCCGCAGCCCCTCGCGAACGATGCGGCCATTCCGCAATCTGACTTCGTTAACCCCGGCATGGCCGTTCGAGCTCGTTTGGGTTCGTAGGCCGTCAATCAAGAACACTCGCACTCGCGGCAGGGTTCGAAACGCCTCTCGCGCCCATTTCTCCACCAATTGAGGCGGGACCATCGCCAATCCAGTGAACGGCCGCCCAGCACTGTGAACATGCGCCGCCGCAAGTGAGATCAGCGTCTTGCCCGTGCCGCATTCCGCGATCACCGCGGCGGCGCGGGTTTTGTTCCAGCGTTTCACCACGCCCATAATGGCCAGAGCCTGTGCAGGAAACGGCCTCCGCAGCAGTTGCCCGATCAGCGGCGAAGGCGGATCTTCGACGGCCTGCAGCGGCGGGTAGCTCCGAAGAATCCGCTCCCCCAGTTCATTGGCGAACGTGCCCAAATACGAAGCGATTGACGTAATTCCCGTCATAGTCCTGAGAAACTCCTATCTTCCTTTGAGGATTCTTGACCCGCAGAGTCAACAAATGTCTAATCGTCGATGGCAGGATTCGCACCGCGCGGCTGTCCGAGAGCGTCGTCCCAACCGACCCTCTGACTTCATTCAGCCGTTTCGCGAGTGACCACTGCGGGGGATGAGATGAAGCAAATTGAGACGCGCTCCACGTCTTTGAGGACGGCAGAATGTAGCCCTATTCCTTTAAGGGAACTCGACAATGTGCGTCTGGTCTTCATACCGACTCTTGTCGACAATCCGGCTCATACCGAGGCCTGCGTGCGTGGCCATTTCGTTTATCAGAAAAAGCGGATGAAGGACGCCTGGGCCCCGATCGCTAGCATCCCACTCTCCTCGCTGAAGAGCGGCGAGGGGTTCAAGCTGGAGCTACATTCGCAAGAGCTTCTTACTTTGCTTAAGGCACTCGGGCCGTTATATCGACTCTATAGACAACAAGGCATTCCAAGGGGTCGAAACACCTTCGTACGGCTCGAGGCCGGTCTCGCACGATTCTTCGCTCTGGGCGAAGCGGACATGACCGCCTTCCTTGAATCCCATAAGGAGGACGCCACGAGAACCCTCCTTAAGCTCATGAGATGGCTGGCAACTTCTCCTCAGGCTGGCGAGCTTGCCTCCAGGCTTGCCACGATGGCACCTGGGCAATTGCCCGACCTCACAGCTCTTCTGGGGGTGGCTGCTGTCAAGGACGCACTGAGCTATTGGGAGCAGCACCAAGCAAACGGTTCCGAAGAGTTTTGGCAGCGAGCACTGACAGCGCGCGCCTACGTACTTAGCCAAGTGTTCGCGTATCCAGTAGTGGTGATTGGCTCAAAGGCGTACGTCGGAGGGAAAGACATAAGCAATCAAGGTGGCAACATAGTCGATTTTCTGGTCTCCGTTGAGTCCACTGATGCGGTGGCTCTGATTGAGATCAAGACTCCCCAAACACGGCTGCTTGGTCCACAGTATCGCGATGGCATCTTTCCGCTCTCGAGCGAGATCTCAGGGGCCATTGCGCAGGTTCTCAAGTATCGCCAGAGCCTTATGGCTGAATTCCATCGGTTAACGGCAGGGTGCCCTAAAGAGCTTACGCTCGGCGAGCCCCGATGCCTTATTGTGGCAGGGCATGCCGATCGAGAACTTACGAGCACTGTTAAGCGGGAGAACTTCGAGCTCCAGCGCGAGCGGCTACAGGGAATCTCTGTTGTCACGTACGATGAACTGTTCCTTCGGCTCCAGAATGTTGCGGCCCTCTTTCAAGGGCACGATGCCTAACCAAGTGGCTTTGGCTGGCCAGAGATCACACAGACCGATCAGAGCCTGGCTCAGCAGATCGGAA
>JAKASH010000392.1 GCA_021828225.1 Acidobacteriota bacterium
TTGCAGGGAAGTTTAGTGACAGACCTCCTTCCAACAGGAACGCGCCTCGTGGCGCGGCTCGAATCACCCGTTAGCTCCGCGGTCGAGGCCCCGGCAGTAGCTGCCATCGAATACAACTACGAGCGGGACGGAGAAATCGTGGTGCCTGCCGGAGCGCGAGCACTCGGCAAGCTGGAACAAGCGAACAGATCCGGATACGTGTCATTGCATTTTGACTCTCTTCAAATGCCTGACGGCAGCACCGAGAAAATCGACGCAAGCGCCATGGGGCTTAACTACGAGCCACTCAAGGGCCGTGTGACAGGAAGAAGGCGTGGGACCCGGTTCCTCGTTGAATCATTGACAGGACTCGGCACGGTGGCGTCGTACCTGGTTGGGAATAGCAGCAGCGGTTTCAATGCGCCTTTCTCATCGAGCGCTCTTTTGCGCGAGCGCCTGGCCGGGAACGTCGCCATCGCTGGCCAGAATGAACTCAACGAGATGACGCTCAACCAGAGCGTCGTCGTGACCTTGCCCGGAGGTAGCCGGTTCTACCTAGTGCTTGAAAAGGGGGCGGCGGTGGACTCAAGTCCGGCCAAGGAAACACGGACATCGGCGCCACCACGGACAACCAGCGCGAGTGTCCCGAACCTCGAGGAGTTGCGTGAGTTGCTCGAACTCAGGCGCGAGCTGAGCGAGATGTATGATCAGCCGGGAACGCCGGCAGCCAACACGCCGCAATAATGAGCTGATTTTTACCGGATTTCGTGTGGCGAAATCGCGGCCTTCGGGCTTAGACTTTTTGCTCAGGAGGCCGCTTCGGTGTTTTATCTCTTCGAGCTTGCTATCAGGGCTTACATCGCCATCCTGAAGTGGGCGTTGCGGAGCGTCGCAGCGATTTTCCTTGGAATTCGCGACTCCTTCCAGTGGGCGTACCAAAGCCTCCGAGAGCGACCAATCAGACTTGTGGGGCTTCTAGCGATACTTGTTCCAATTGGCATCCTCGCAAAAGTGGGACGTCCTGATTGGTTCCTGAACTGGCCTGTGATGTTTTTCGCGGCCCTGGCCTTTTGGGGGGCGCTCAAGTCCTCCTTTTCGACGGCCCCCTCGTTCTTGAGAAAAATCGTAAAACTTGCCATTGCCGCTTGCCTCCTGGCTGGGTGGACGATCTTGCTTCAGTGGCATCCTCTAGTTTCAGGTCTCGGGCTCACGCGGCGCGATACTTTCTGGCCGTGGCTTGTCGGAAATCTCTCGTTTTGGGCGGCAGCCGTCTGGATTGTTTTCGAGGAAGCAATTGTTTCGCTTACAGGTCATCGCTCGCAAGCTTTGGTCCCGCGGCAGAGCGGCTCTCGCAAAGTTCGATTCGCCGACGTGGGCGGGATGGAGCAGGCGAAGCAGCAGATACGGGAACTCGTCGAGAGCAGGCTTCATCCTGGAAAGTATCGAAAATATGGTGCGGTACGAAACGGGATCCTTCTTTATGGCCCCCAGGGCAGCGGCAAGACATTTCTTGCCGAAGCGACGGCAGGAGAGTTCAAATTGCGCTTTCATTACGTCTCGTGCCCTGAGCTTCAGAGTATTTGGAAAGGAGAGACTTCGCGGAACATCAGGGATGAGTTCTCCCAGGCAATTCAACAACGGCCGGTACTCTTCTTCGTGGATGAACTCGATTCTCTCGGCGGCTCGCGGCAAACGGCCGCAGGACGTAGCGACCCTACAGGATCCGGGAGGGAGTTCAACACCATCGTTACCCAACTCATGCAGTCGATTGACCAATACCGCGCCATGGATCGGTTTGTGCTGATGGCGGCTTCGAACCTCTTGGACGGGCTTGACCCGGCGCTCATTCGCGAGGGCCGATTTGACTTGAAGATCCGCGTGGGACTCCCGGATGAAACGAGTCGGCTAAAGATCCTCGAATCGCAGCTTTCGACGAGACCCTGCCAGAAGTTCGACTTGCGGGAGTTTGCGCGGCGGACGCCCGGTGCAGGCGCCGCAAGATTGAAAGCTCTGGTAGACAGGGCCGCAGCAAGCGCGGCAACCGAGGGGCGCAGGATCGAAGAGTCCGACTTGCGCCGAGCTATTGAAGAGATCGGCGGGAAAGACCGGCCTCTCGTCCAGGCCATCCATTGGAACGACATTGTGCTCGAAGAAGAAGTTGCACGGGACCTGCGTACGCTGATCCACCTTCTTAACGACCCAGAATCGTCCCAAAGAATGCACTTGCCGGTACCCAGCGGCTTGTTGCTGCTCGGGCCGCCAGGCACCGGCAAGACAATGGTCGCCCGCCTCATCGCGAGCGAGACACAGCGTAGCTTTTACCCGCTCACCGCGGCGGACGTGCTGGGCAGTAATGTCGGGGATTCGGTGAAGCGGATAGCACAAGTGTTTGCTCGGGCCAAGGAAAACAACCCATCCCTGATTTTCCTTGATGAGATGGACGGCCTGCTGCCGGGTGCCACGGTGCTCACGAGCCAGCATGACACCCAGGTGACTGAGCAATTTCTGATCGAAATTAGCGACTTGCACCCTGAGCAGAACGTTTTTCTGGTAGGCACAACAAACCATCCTGATCGCATTGACCCTCGCGTACTTCGCGGCGGAAGGTTCTCGGAAAAGATCGAGATCGGCTTGCCGGGCCGCCAGAATCGCGAGCGACTACTTCAGAAGTACCTTGATGGCGTGGCTCTCGGCCCCGATGCGGCTATACCCCAGCTCGCTGACCGGCTGAGCAACCTCTCCCCGGCAGACCTTGAAGCGATTTCGAAGACTGCCCGGCGGTTCGCCTTTAACCGGGCACCGGACGGCTCCGAGCTTCCTCCTCTCATCTGGGAGGACTTCGAAAAGGCTGTCGAGCGGGTCCGAGGCACGGTCTTCGGACAGTAATTTCACTTCCTTCCCCAATTCCATTCCAACCCTTTTCCAAGTGCACGCGAATTTTTGACAGATTTCGAGTTCGGCCTTATTAGTCGAGACACTTGGTTGCGCGTCCGGCTGGCTTGCGGCTTCGCACCAAGGCAGAAAGGAGGAATTCTCGATGCGTATCATGTTTGCCGAACGATCGAAGCGGGCGCTGGCGCTTACCGCAATCGGGTTCCTGCTGGGCAGCACGTATGCCGCGGCACAGAACCTGGGCTCGGCGCCTCAGACCAACGTAGCCGTGCAAGGCGAAACCGCGGCTCAGCCGGAAGGCGCTTTTCTGAACTTCATCAACTGGGTGGGCAACGTCATCGCGCCGGTAGGAGCGGCAGGAGCTGTGGTGGGGGCCATCGCCGCCTGGCTAACAGGCCGGGGGTTTGGGCGGTGGCTCTTTGCCGCAGGGGCGCTGCTGGCTGTTTCCGGCGTGACCCGCTTGATCGAGTTCTGGATCGCAAACGGCACAGGAGGTGTTACTTAACCAAAAAACAAGACGAGTACGAGAAACCCTGGCAGGCTGCCGGGAAGCCCCAAGGCAAGATTCCGGCGGCCTGCCAAAAACAAAAACCAACAGGACTCGGAAACCCATGACGACGCCCCAACTGCTGAACGACATCATCAACGTGCTGCTCTTGCTCGCACCCGCAGCGGCGGTGGTTTGTCTCGTGCTTGGAGGGATTAGCCTGCGGAAAGAAGGCGGCGGAATCACCTTCATGCTGGGCGGCGGCTTTTCGAAATGGATGTTCTGGTGCGTGGTCTTTCTGACCTTACAGCCGCTCTTAATGTGGTTCAGCTCGTCGGGCGTCGGCGTGCCGTTGCCGGGCGGAGGGATCAGCACGGCGTGGCTCGCATCGTTCGAGTCCGACATCACGAATTTCGTCAACAACTTCATCCTCGGAAAACTGGTCACGACGCTCGCCGCGTATATGGTGCTCCGGGCGATTCTCGATGCCGCATCGGGCGAACCGTTCCTGCCCTCGGTGATTGCGGCGCTGTTTCTGCTAGGCGCTCAAACCACGCTCAACCTGCTCTCAAGTTGGAACACAGGCACCCAGTACGCCACGGTGGACGTTCTCGATAGCGCCTGGAACTACCTAGCGGGAACGATCATGCCGATTGCGGCAGGACTCGCCATCGTCGGCGCCGTTTTCAATTTCATCAGGCAGAAACCCGTCATGCGCCTCGCGGCTGTCGCGATGGCGCTTCTATGCGTTTCCGGCATTTGGTATCTGGTCCAAGGAATGGCCTCGTAGGAGAGAAACTGTGTCGTTCTATCACGGCATCCTGAATTTCACCAACTGGTCAGGCAACGTAATTCTGCCCACGCTCGCTGGTCTGTTCATTGCGCTTGCGATCCTGCGTTTCTCGAAGGGCCAGCCTTATTCGCACGCGCTTTATAGCGGCCTGCTGTGCCTGCTCGTGTCAGGGCTGGTCAGGGCGTTTGAAACCTTCGCCTCGCAGCGCGCGTGGAACGACCCCGACGTCTATTGGGTCTCGATTGTCAGTTTTGTGGACTGGGTCG
>JAKASH010000393.1 GCA_021828225.1 Acidobacteriota bacterium
CGTCCTTCTCTGCCCCCCTTCGGCGCCTGGAGATACAGAATATGGGTGATAGCCTCTCTGTAAAGTTGAGTCCCGACGGGTCTGCCAGTACAATGTCACAATATGCTCACTCGGAAACTATTTGGCACGGACGGCATGCGGGGCGTCGCAGGTCACTACCCGCTTGATCAAGAGACAGTCCTGAAATTCGGAAAGGCGCTCGGCGCCTTACTGCAAAAGATGAATGGCCCTGGACAGCCGCAAGCGGTTCTCGGAGAAGACACACGCGAATCAAGTCATTGGATCTCCGAGGTACTGGCCGCCGGCGTTAAGTTGTCGGGGACCAAACTCGTCTACGCTGGCGTTATCACGACACCCGGGGTCGCCTTTCTCACGCGCCATTACGGTTTCACAGCAGGCATCATGGTTTCGGCGTCCCATAATCCCTACTATGACAACGGCATCAAGGTTTTCGCCCATTCGGGACTGAAACTTTCTGATGCCCAGGAGTTGGAGATCGAACAGGCCATTGAGGAAGAGCGCTCAAAGGATGGGCTGTATTTTGAAGAAGACCTGGTGGCCGATCCGGTGTTCCTCGACCAGTACATCGCCTATCTTCGAAGCCTTCTCCCCGGCAATCTGCGGCTTCCCAAAGCTCCGCTGGTCGTAGACTGCGCCAACGGCGCTGCATCGCGGGTGGTTCCGACGCTCCTCCAAAAGCTTGGAATCGAGGTCCGCATTCTCAATGCCGACCCCGACGGCCGCAATATCAACTCCCGGTGCGGTTCTCTTCATCCCGATGCGATGGCCCGCGCAACACAGGCTTCCAGGGCCTCTTTGGGCGTTGCTTTTGATGGTGACGCCGACCGCGCCATCTTTGCGACGACGGGCGGCCGGATCGCTGACGGTGACTATGTCTTGTACGCTCTCGCCCCTTTTTTCGAGCGGCGTCAACTGCTGAAGGGCCACACCGTTGTCGGCACGCAGATGACTAACCTGGGACTGGAACGAGCCCTTGCGCAGTACGGCATCTCGCTCAAACGGACAGCCGTAGGCGATCGATATGTCCTCGAGGAGATGCTGAAGTCAGGATACAACCTGGGCGGCGAGCCCTCCGGCCACATCATTTTCGCCGATCTCTCCCTGGCCGGGGACGGCATCATTACTCTGCTGCAGATTCTTCGCCTTCTTGGAGACACTGGAGCCTCGTTCACAGAGCTGGTCAACGGACTGAGACAGTATCCGCAGATTATTCGTAATGTTCCCGTCCGGGAGAAGCTTCCCCTGGAGTCAATCCCCGAAGTGGCCTGCACCGTCGAATCCTGCTGCAATGAACTTGGAGAAGCAGGACGCATCATCGTTCGCTATTCAGGGACGGAGCCTCTGGCTCGCATCATGGTGGAAGCGGAAGACGAGGCGACTGTGGAACACTATGTATCCCGCATCGCAAGAGCAATTCAATCCGCAATCGGCGCAGAGTGACGAAGGCAACTCCACGCAAAGTTTCGCCATCGCATGGGCAGGTTTCCGGTCACCCAGGCAGGAGGTTATCAAGGCATGAGAAACTTCTACAGGCTCTCTTTACTTGGTGTCCTTTTATTGACTGTCTGGCGGCCATCGGCAGCGCAAACCGCGGCCGCTCAAGACAACCCACCGCAACCGGATGCGACGGTCACCGTTCCCGTGGATACCCAAATCCCTCTGGTGCTTCGAAACGCCATCAGTTCGAAAACCGCTTATGCCGGGCAGGCAATCTATTGCCAAACCATCTACCCCATCACCGTGAACAACCAGATTGTGATTCCGGTGGGCAGCTACGTCAAAGGCGCCGTAACCCAGGTGATCAAGCCCGGCCGGATCAGGGGCAAGGCAAGGCTGGGGCTCCGTTTTGATTCGCTTACCCTGCCCAACGGATTCACCGAACCTTTGCGAGCAACCCTCGCCGCCTTCGCGGGAAATGGCAAGGAAGGGTTCAACCGCAAAGAGGCAAAGGTCGAAGGCCAATCGACCAAGGGGCAGGACGTGGGCCGAATAGCGCGGACCACAATTGTCGGCGCGGAGATTGGTTCGATCGCAGGGATATCGGAAGGAAGGTCGCTCAAAGGGCTGGGCATTGGAAGCGCCGCAGGAGCCGCCGCGGGTGTGGTCTGGGTTCTGGCCGGACGCGGCAAACAGATCTTCATGCCGCCCGGAACCAGCCTGGAACTTCAGTTGGCCGCGCCCCTGGCATTCGCCCAGGATCAGCTTCATTTCAGGGGAGATCCCACCCCTGCACCGCCTTTGCCTCGCCAGCGGCCTGATCGCGAGAAGAAATCGAGACGCTTCCCTCATCGTCTCCCGTTTGGAGCCGCCGGACTCGGCTCGATGGTTCTTAGAGGCGTGCACCCGTTCAATTAACCGCGAGGTTCGTGGTGATGCGCCGCCACAGCCGGAGACGGCCTTTGGGTCTCGCTGGTGTGGCAGATCGAGCCCGCATTTCCGCTCGCAAAAATGACACGCCCATCGGAGCCGCGCTCCGCCTCTTACAGGAAGACCACTGATTGAAGTCCCGTGATCTCAAACCTTTTTCGGCAGCGCGGATTCTGGCACTGAACGAAATCGTCGCGCCGGAGCATGTACGACCTGGCTTTCTGGTATCGTGCCCGGTCGCGCTCGTCGGCGTTCCCCCTCAGACTCTTTTTCTTTGTCCGCTCGATCCATCGAACCTGGTACGTACCAGCCTGGCGGCAGAACAAGCAGGAGAGATTGGCAGGCTTCAAAACTTCCTTTTCGTCGAAAAAGTCCCGTTCTTCCATGAGTTAGATATTCTAGCGTGAATCTGGAAAAGTTACGGGGTGATTCCGTTTGGCCGGAAATGCAGCCCGCATCGCCAGATCCCGCGACCTTTCAATCTGCCACCGGGGCCGCAATGCTACTTCCCGATGTGCAGCGACTTCAAGTAAGCAACCACCGCCTCCGCATCGCGGCGCGACATGCGGTCTTGCGGCATTGGCGGGCCAGGGTGCTTGCTGCTCCGGTCAAGACCCGCCATCAGGAAGCGGACTGCCTCACTGTTCGTCCATCCTTCGAGACCCGCAATCGGCGGCGCCACCGCGACCCAGCCCGGAACCGGATGGGCAGGCTGGAAATCGAGTTGGGTCCCCGCCAGTTCACGCCCCGGGATTTCCTCACCTCGCTGATTACGCGGCGAGTGGCAGTCCCCGCACATCGCCACGCGCGTTACCACTTACTTGCCGCTGGCAATCAGTTTCGCCTGACTCGATGCCGGCTGGCCCTGCGCTGCAGCGGCCGATGCAACCACGAACAGCGCAGCCCACAAAGCAACAAATCTTGCCACGCGTTCCCCTTCTCTGTCGAACAGCAACCTTCCTAAAATAGTGGTTTCGACGCCTGCCAAGCAAGTGAATTAAGTTATCCCTCCTGCCTGACGAATCTCGGGCCGAGCCAAAGCAGGGCGACGGCATCGATCAAAAAGTGCGCGGCCATCGATGGATAGAGCGAACCCAGTTGAACCACCGGCCAGGCCAGCAACGCTCCCAGCAGACCCGCGCGGACCATCCCGTTGAGTCCCTGGTAGGAATGCGCAAGCCCGAAAACCGCGGACGACACAACCACTCCCCACGCGACGGAATGGAACCAGGCCGTCGCCTCCGCCAGGAGGAAGCCGCGGTAAAGGAACTCTTCACACAGGCCTGCCGTCGGCGCCATCAGCAACGCGGCCCACAATTTCTCCCGGCCGGTCTCCGGCATCAGCAGATGCACCATCTCCGATTCTTCCGGCCACCAGCCGCGATGTTCGAGCAGCAGGAAGAATCCCAGGCCAGCAACCGACCCCAGCGCCAGCAGCAAGGCCCACTTGAGAAAGCCGGACCACGCAACGGCATGGAAGCCCACCGCTGACCAATCGGGCCAAGCGACAAAAACCACCAGCGCGCCAATCGCCGCCAGAACCCACTGCGATACGACGGCGGAAAAGTAGAGCGCCGTCTTCGGAATACCTTCCAACTGCTCAGGGCGCGCGCTACGCCAGGAGAGGACAGGAACGCCGACGATGAGCAGGAGAGAAAAGGCAATCCGGAGTACGCTTGAAAGCATTCATCTTTCCTTTGCAAGATGCCAAACTCAAGAGTGGGCTAGTGTCTCATTGGCCACGCGGCGCGTCAACCATTCAGGCACGTAGCTCTGCGGGGCGGCTAGCGCGAGGGTATCTATAAATAGGCTACATCAAAAAGGTTTCCTGCTTCTCCGGCTGGCTTTTCGGCGGACTTTTGCGGGCGATCATTACATGGCTCCATTTTTCGGTTTGTTTCCGGTTCGTTTTTTAGCGGCCTTTTGTTTTCAACAACATGGCCAGCTTTGTTTTCCGGTTTGTTTTCGGTTTGTTTTTTCGGCCCTTTGTTTGTTTTCAACAACTTCGGTAGCTTTGTTTTTTAAAA
>JAKASH010000394.1 GCA_021828225.1 Acidobacteriota bacterium
TCTCCCTCGGTTTGACGTTGACCTTGAAGCGATAGAAGTCAGCCGTGGTTTCATTCGGCTTCAGGCCGGCAGCGAGCTTCCAGCCCTCGCGCACGGGAGATTCGATAAGGACCACGCGCGGTTTCGAGTCCGAGTCGCTAATGCGGTAGGTCCGGTTGTCGCGGATTTCCCGAGTGGTGATCATCAGCCCTTTGGCGATGCGCACGCGCGTCACCAGTTCGGGCGGCAAACTCTCTTTCGTCGTTACCTGAACGGCCGGATCGGCAGCGTAGGAGATCAGCCGTTTCTCGCCCGGGCCAATCGTGTCAAACAGCCCTTCACCTGCGAAGGCGCCGTCGTCCACCACGTCGAACGTGCCAGCATCGAGAGCGAGGCCGGTGGTGTTTGAGAGATCGAGCGCGCGCAGCGGCACGCTGTCATGGGCGTTCCAGAGCGTCACTTTCTCGGCGTCCAACCGCGCCTGGAGAATAGGCACCAGCGCGGATTGATTTCTCCCGATGCTCACCCTGTTCTTGATGTTGTATTCGAATAACTCGCCCAGTTCCCGGCCCGTCGCCTGCGCTTCCACCTGCCCGCCGACCACTACCGACTGGGCAAACGGACGCTGAAGCGGAGGGGGACCTCCGGTGACCCCGCCGATGATGCCGCCAAGGACTCCGCCCGCACGTCCACCCGGCACACCGCCGACTACGCCACCGACACCCCTGCCAATTCCACCGCCGTAGCCCGGACCGGCCGACGGCATCAGAGCTTCCTCGTGGGTTTGCGGAGTGAGCAGCGCAGAATGGGGCAGCGCCATGACCGGCCGGCGAAGGTAATAAGGCAGCGCGAGGTTTTCGACGAAGGACTGCGGCGCTCCGGAGACGAGCGACAGACGCACGTTCTTCCAATCCTCGCCCAGCGTGTTGTCCACAACGGCCCAGCCCTGGATCAGCGGCTTTTCTCGGGAATTCGATGGAACCAGAATGCGATAAGTGCTTTTCCAGACAGGCACTTCGCTGATGTAGCTGACGGTGAGAGTGCGGGCACCCGAGCCCTCGTCCGAGATGGTCATGCGGCGCACATTCGCGTCGCGCTCGGAGCCGATCAGTTTCAGGTACTGGGCCACCTCATCCCGCAGCGTGCGGTCGGCGATCTGGACCGAGACGCCCGGGTCGAGTTCGAAGCTGCGCAGGTCACCAACGTCGGTGATAATCGAAAGCAGCAGAACGCTCTCGGTCTGGTAGACGGCGCCGACGGATTTTTTCACGCTTTCGACGCTCAGGACTTTGCCCGTAACACTCGCTGACCCGCTCTGGACCACCACGCGCGTCCCGCGCAGCGCGTTGAGGAATTGCCGCTGCGTGGTCTGGACGCCGAGCGGCAGGTGCAGCGCGCGCAGGCGCTCGCTGAGCGGGGCAATGGAGTTGAACCGCACGCTCGCGATGTGACCGCCTCCCGAGTCAGTTGCGGTGAGCGAGGCCAGCACGTCGTTCAACTGGCCGGTTGTGAAATCAATGTGAAGGTTCTCGGAACCGTCGACCTGCGCCGAGCGTTCAAAGTAGCCGATGCCGTCTTTGTAGAGAATAACCCGCTGCAGCGGCAGCGCGGCCACGGCCGGAATTGCCACCGGCTGTTTTGAACCGAGCTTCTGGGCAGGCGTTGGGATGGCCAGACAAAAACTTACAAAAAGACTTGCCACGAGCAGCGTGCGCATGAGATCCTCCTCCCCGACTGGCTTAAGAATGTCTTCTCTTACCTATGATGCCGGTGCTTGAGGGCGCAACCATCGCGGCCGACACGCCTTTTACACGCTTACATCCTTTGTAGACACCACAGGGCGGGCGAATGTTCCGCGATGCTTGCGCGATGACGGAGGAAGCCACGAGACCCGCGAATCGGCGACCACTTACTCGAACGGGTGCAGCCTCGCAACGCTCACCGGTCGCGCCGGGCTGCGGCTTTTTCAGTTTTTTTCATCGTTCCCTCGCTCAGGATTTCCGTCGTCCGCATCGGTCCATTTTGGGAAGGCCGCAGCCAGATAAGGCCTTCCTTCAAAGCCCGAGCAGGGATTTTGAAGATTCAACTTTCGGCCGCATCCTCAACCATCACTTCCGGATTTTTTTTCGATGCGACCGTTAGTTGACCTCCCGGCGTAGTCAGGCGATACTGGTAGGAGTCCAGAGGGCACCAAAACAGGCTGAACGTGATGGCCAAGGGAAGAAGCACTCTCTTTTACGCTGCAATGATCGGCGCCGCCGTCGGGGCGTTCCTCTTGATTCGTTCCGCTGGGGAGTCGCTGCTTGCTCCAGCCGGGATGGGAACGTTCGGGCAACACGCGCCCCGGGAGTCCGGTGTAGTCTTGACGCATGTGCTCCTGGCGCTGGTGGTGATCATCCTTTGCGCCCGGGGTCTTGGGTCGGTCTTTCGCCGGTTTAACCAGCCACCCGTGGTTGGCGAGATGATTGCGGGAATCCTGCTCGGCCCCTCGCTGCTCGGCCGTGTCGCCCCCGGCGTTTCGGCGTACATTCTGCCCAATTCTGTCGCGCCCTACCTCTCCGTGATATCTAACGTCGGCGTCATCCTGTACATGTTTCTGGTGGGCGTCGAGCTGAACACAAACCTGGTGCGCGGGCGCACCCACGCGTCAGTTGCCACGTCGCATGCGAGCATTATTACTCCGTTCCTGCTGGGCAGCACGCTGGCGCTGTGGCTCTATCCGCTCTTTTCCACCCGGGACGTCCCCTTCGTCGTCTTCGCGCTCTTTATGGGCGTGGCCATGTCGGTGACGGCGTTTCCGGTGCTGGCGCGCATTCTCACCGACCGCCAGATGCACACAAGCCAGATGGGGGCGGTTGCTCTGGCGTGCGCCGCCGTGGACGACGTGACGGCGTGGTGCCTTTTCGCTCTTGTGGTCAGTGTGGCAAGAGCGCACCCTGGAGACGTCCTGATCACCTTGGGGCTCACGGTCGGCTTTATCTTTGCGATTTTTGCATTTGTGCGCCCCGCTGCCGTATGGTTCGTGCGCCTACATGATGAACGCCGGGTCTCAGGCCAGAGTTCAATCGTCATTGCCTGCGCGGCCCTGCTGCTGGCCGCCTTGACCACCCAGCGCATCGGAATTCACGCCCTCTTCGGCGCGTTTCTGATTGGCGCCATCATTCCTCATGATTCTCTGCTGGCGCGCGACATCAAACAGAAATTCGAGGATCTCGTCGTGGTGCTCTTCCTGCCGACTTTCTTCGCCTTCACCGGCCTGCGGACACAGATCGGCCTGGTGCACGGCCTCAGGGACTGGCTGATCTGCCTTCTGATTATCGCCGTCGCCTCGCTGGGCAAGTTTGGGGGCGGGGCAATTGCAGCCCGGCTGACGGGGCTCGACTGGCGGCAAGCGGCGTCACTGGGGATTCTGATGAACACTCGAGGGCTGATGGAACTTATCGTGCTCAACGTCGGCATGGACCTCGGCGTGCTCTCGCCAACCCTGTTTGCGATGCTGGTCATCATGGCAATTGTCACAACTCTGGCGACGACCCCCGTGCTGCAGGCGCTAACAACAACTCCCGCGGGAATTGCCGTGGGAGAGGCAGCCTGAAATCCGGAGGGCAGTTGACGTAGCGCGCTCCTTGGAGCCTCGGCCCGTACGTAATCCCCTTCTGGTATGCCTAAGGTGTCCATATCAAGCACCCCTCAACGGCTTGCGCATTTTCGGCTCAGTCTGGTAATCTGGAAGTTGCTCCTTAAAGTGGACGAAACGCTTCTTTGACCATGATTTATTCTCTGACGTTTGTTCTGACCCTGTTTGGCGCTGCCTGTTTTGCAGGATTTTTTGGGGCGTTGCTGGGCGTCGGTGGGGGTATCTTTATCGTCCCGATCATGGTCCTCTTGTTCCACCTTCCGGTGAAAATTGCCGTTGCCGCCAGCCTTGTTTCCGTCATCGCCACCTCCAACGCCGGTGGATCGTCCTACGTGGACCAGCGCATTACGAACCTGCGTCTCGGCATGTTTCTCGAAATCGCGACGACCATTGGCGCCGTTTCCGGCACCGTTCTTGCCCTTTACCTGCACGAGTGGATGATGCTGATCATTTTCGCGCTGCTGCTGGCTTATATGAGCTACTCGTCCTTCAGGACGCGCAAGGTGGATGACGAACGGATTGCTGCAGGAGATTTTGCACGCGTCAAACCCGACCGGCTTGCCCGTTTTCTCGACCTTCGCGGCAGCTATCACGATGAGGCGGCCGACCGGACGGTGGACTATGTGGCAACTCGCGTGCCCACCGGAACCTTCATCGCCTGGCTTGCCGGCCTGGCTTCCGGCCTGTTGGGCGTTGGCGGAGGCGTTCTGAAGGTTTCGGCGATGAACTCGTATATGAACGTGCCAATGAAGGTGGCGGTCGGAACCAGCAAGCTGATGATCGGCGTCACC
>JAKASH010000395.1 GCA_021828225.1 Acidobacteriota bacterium
AACGGCTGTGCTGTCGACGGGATCCCGCGATCCTGCAGCCTCTTCATTGTCGAAACCAGGCCTTCTTCAAATTCTCCGCCCAAAATGGTTTGTGTTCCCAGCCTGCGCAGGAATGCTGCATTCACCGGGGCATAGAGGCCATAGCAACACAAGTGGGCCCGCGGATTGATTTTTTGAACGGCGGGGAGGAGTTGTGCTGTCAGGCGAGTTGCGGTGTGCATCGGAACGTAAAACGCAATAAGATCGGCTGAGCGGACGGCTTCTTCATCGAGCGGCTGGCAGGAGAGGTCGAGGCAGGTGACAGCAGAACCCGCCTGCCGCAGCCATGCCGCGGGCGACGCCAACCCAAAAGGCTGGCGGCCAAGCTCGTAGGTGGAGATCAGAACACTCTTCAACAGGTTTGACCAGCTCGTCTGTACTTAATCGGAAATGTTCCCCAGATGCCATCTTATCAGGCAGCAGGACGTCCCTCAAAGATCTCGTCATTGCCGGTGAAGTTAGAGCAAGCAGCGTACATCGCCGTCGCGGCCAGGAGCCGCCGCGAAAGGACGCAGCAAGAGATTTGCTGATCGTGCTTGATTTTTCTCGGCGGTATTCATAGCATAGGTCTTGCCACTGGTCGGCATCTGCAGAGGACGTGGGGCGGCAGGTGACGACTGCGGCGTACCGCCGAGGGTTTTATAAGAGGGTGGGTTGCAACCGTCAACCTACCAGGGCTAATTGTCATCCAATTGTAGTGGCCGCGAGGGTTAGATCTCAGAGCGTGATCTGCCCGGATGTCGAGTTCTACGAAATCACGGCGCAATTTTTGCGCGGGCGCAAGGCTGAAGGGCGATAACGGAACCCCAATCCGAATTGGCAGCGTCCAGGATTTGTTTCTTCCGGCAACATCGTCAGTTTGAACTTCATTTGAAGACTTGGAGATGAACCTTATGAGATTCGATCGAAGTTTGGCGCTGGCGCTCATGGTGGCGGGATCGATAGCCGTTACGGTTTCAGCGTCCTTTGCTGCGACAAAGAAGCCCGAGGGGGCCAGCATCTTCAGGGAGCAATGCTCGATGTGCCACGGAATGGACGGAAAAGGCTACCCGGCCATCAAGACTCCTGATTTTACTGATCCGAAATGGCAGGTGGCCCACACTGATAAGGAACTGCAGGATGCCATTGCGGACGGGGTACCGGGCACAGCCATGGTTTCGTTTAAGGGCAAGCTGAACAAGCAGCAAATGGAGGCGGTATTCAAGTACATTCGGTCTCTTGGCGCCAGTAAAAAGAAGTAGATCACAGGCGCTGCATCCCCCGACCCGGGCCACCGCTCATGCGGTGCCAACCCCCGTCGTTTCTTCAGGCGTTCGGTTGCTGATGACTTTCGCCGCGAGATCCTTCCGGGTGATGTCCGGGGGCGTTGAAGAGAACGATTGATTGCCGGATGTGAATGGTTGTGGAATGCTGCGCGTCACTTGACTTTCCTGGTTAGCGTCCCGCACGTGGTAGAAGTTAATCCTTCGAGCAGGCTTTAGAATCTGGCTGTTGATCTCGATCTGTGAAAAGTGCCCGGGCCGATTTCAGGCAGGCAAGTAAGCTTGCAATTCCCGCAAGAGAGTGCTCGTCCCCGCGGCGATTAATGTTGGCGGCAACCGGGCAAAGGTCTTATCATGAAAATAGCTGGTACACCCAACGACAATATCAAATTCAACGGAGAGGTCTTGTAATGGCCAGGAAGTATAAACAGCGCGGCTACATGGATTCAGGCGTAGAAGAGCGCGAGCACCGCCCGGAGAAGAAGCCTGAAACCTTCGGCCCTCGAACACCCACGATGCCGGGGCAGCGCTCCGTCTGGAGGTGTGCATCCTGCGCGACCATCCTTCCCGCAAGTATTGACCAGGAGGGCAAATGCCCGAACTGCGGAGCTGAATTGCACAGTTGCCGTCAATGCACGTTTTTCGACACGGGAAGCCGGTTCGAATGCACCCGGCCCATAACGGCGCGGATCCCGAAAAAGGACGCGCGGAACCATTGCTCGTTTTTCGCCCCCCGCACCACCATTGAACGCGAGACTTCTTCCTCGCGCCCCCTCGACGCACGTGCGGCCTTCGAGAGTCTCTTCAAGAAGTAGCACCAAGCCGTGCCGCTTTGTACCCTCGTATTGAACCGGAACGCACTGCGTGCCTGGAGCGGGGCCGGACTTCGATGGTTACCCGAAAATCTTCTGGCGTGCGGCTTCAGAGATCGCGATCACAGCCGGGTTCTTGATTTTTCTTTCCACTGAAATCGCGTAGAAGCGCGATCGGATAGCGTCAGTGCGGCCGATGGGCGCAAAGCCGTAGTGGCGCATTTCCGCGCTAAGAATCCAGGGAGCAACGAAAGCGCCGTGTCCGGCCTCTGCAAAGGTCCGCAGCAGAGAAAAGTCGTCAAATTCGCCCACGATGAGGGGCCGGACCTGCTGCTGGTTGAACCACTGATCCAGGCTGGTCCTCATGGAACTGTCCTCGGTGGGCAAAAGAAAAGGAACTCCGTCCAAGGAGCGTGGAAAGCCTTGCCGCAATTTTGCAGCGATTTTTCGCTTGCCGTAAAAGCCCACGTCACATTCGCCGAGCAGATGATTGAACGCTCGGACCTTCACCTGAGGTCCGACCGGCGCATCCGATAAAACCACGTCCAGTTCGTTTACGGCAAGCTCCGCGAGCAGGCGGTCAGGCCGGTGCTCATAGCAGATGACCCGCACCGGACCGGGAAGCTGGAGCGCCGGGCTGATCAGGTGATAGGCAATCCACTTGGGGAGCGGGTCCGCCACTCCGACTCGCAAGCGCAACGGGTGCCCGGTGGGGCGCCCGCGAAGCGTGTCCGTCAGTTCCCGCCCCAGCGAGAAGATCTCCTCCGCATACCGAAAGGCGATGTTGCCGGCTTCGGTCAAAACCAGACGGCGGCCGGACCGTGCAAAGAGCTTTTCGCCAAGCTGTTCTTCCAGGCGGGAAATCTGCGAGCTGATCGTCGGGGGTGACAGGAGAAGTTCTTCTGATGCCTTGGCAATACTGCCTGTCCGGGCGACGGTCCAGAAGTAAAGCAGGTGGTGGTAATTGATCCACTCCATAAGACCATTATAGATAGGAAAAATCTATCATTTAAATCGAAACTTTAAGCTTTTCTAATGCCCGCCGGCTTGGTACAAGTGGTTATAAGCAGCGCGTCGTGCGCATGGAGAAACTTCAATTCGGAGGATAGACCGATGCGGTTGGTGCCTCGAGAAAGCTGTCAGGTAATGGGTGGGACAGGGAAAGTCACGTGAGAGAGGAGGAAGCCTTATGAAAACGAGAAGAGTGCGCGATAATGGTGGCAGGGAGCGTGTTATGAACAGCCCCAGGATTCTGATGGTGATTGACGAACGAGACAGTCTTCGTCGCCACAGTAAGCTTCTGCGATCATTGGGGTATCAGGTTCTGGCGTGCGGTTCCTACGCCCAGGGCCTGGCCATGCTGCAGAATGAGACTTTCGATCTTGTGACGGTGGGCCAGGGTGGCATGGCTTTCGAAGGCAAGCAGGTGGTGATGGGAGCCTTGGAAATAGACCGGAGCACACCGGTCCTGGTGCTGGCACGCACGTCCGATATGAAGAACTATCTGGAAGCGATGCAGTTGGGCGCGGTCGACTACCTGGAAATGCCCGTTCCTCCGGAGGAATTTGCGCGAGTTCTGAAAACACATGTTCGCTTTCGGCCGGCGGCCTGATCGCTGATGCTGCCGCTTCAGACAGGTGTGAAGGAACTGTTTGCACTGGAAGGAGGGAACAATGGAACTGGAACTTCGTGTTCGGGGAACCTACTTCTTAGAGGCACTGCGAAATTATACGGAACGGCGTCTTCGTTTTTCGGTTCGCAGGCTTGGTCCCCGCATCAAGCGGCTCAGGGTTTCCGTTGAGGATCTCAACGGTCCGCGCGGCGGTGTGGACAAACGATGCCGCATCGTTGCGGAAATATCCCCTTCCGGAAACCTGGTCATAGAAGAGACTGATACTCAAATTCACGAGGCAGTGGACCGTGCGGCTGATCGGCTCAGGCGCAGTGTTCGGCGAGAACTGAAGCGGAGAGAGGCCCGCAGGCTGGGCAAAGTGAAAGCGGGTTCAATTCGTAATCCCGGTCGCTGGCAATTGGCGGAGGGCGAAGCATAACTTCCCGGTTTCCTCCAGCCTGGAAAGCGCGAATTCGGCTTGTGTTGCTGTCCCTGGTTGGCGGGCCTTGAGGCAGCCGAAGGTCTTCATTACGATAGCGTCCGGTGAGCAGTACCCTCGCCCGCGATGCAGCGGCTTTGCTGCTTGTTCATTGTACCTTTGACAGGCTGCTATACAGAGAGTATCAAATTCATGCACTTGGCCAATCAAGAAAGGCGTCAGGGCCCTGATTCATCGGGGC
>JAKASH010000396.1 GCA_021828225.1 Acidobacteriota bacterium
CCGAGGTGGAAAATGCTCTTTATCGCTGAAATTCACGTTTCACCTTTCTTCCGGACCGTTTCCCTTCTCTTTTCGTTTCCATCTACTCTCTCACGACGGATGAACTGTCTTGACGATATCGTTGTAAGTGACAAAGACGACGAGCAGCAGCAAGAACACCACTCCCGCCTGCAGAAAGCGCTCCTTCAGTTCTAAGCTTAAGTCGCGCCTCAGCAAACCCTCGATCGCAAGCAGGAGGATTGCTCCGCCATCCAGGATCGGGATCGGGAACAGATTGATGATGGCAAGCTGGAGGCTAATAAACGCGGCGAGCGTCAGAAGGTCCGACAGGCCGGCGCGGTAGGCTTCCCCCGAGGCCTGGGCGATGCCGATGGGCCCGGAGAGAGACCGGGTGGACATCTGGCGCGTCACGATCTTGCCGAGAATGTCAAAGGTCCCGAATAGGCTTTTCAAGTTGTCTCGTAAGGACTTCTGGATGGCAAGAGCGAGAGGAAGCTGCCGCACCACGAAAAGCGTATTCCGCGTGGTAACGCCAATTCGCCAAAACTTCTGGCCCTGAACCTCAGAATAGACCGGCCGGACTTGCATCTGGAATTGCCTGCCTTGTCGCACCACCGTTAAATCCACCTTGTGTCCATCGCTGTCGCGCAGCTTCTCCACGATCAGGGGCTGGAACAGCATCTTCTCGCCGTTCACCCCCACGATTTCATCTCCGGGTTTTAGGCCGACCTGGCTGGCGGGCGTCCCAGGCGAGACTTGATCAATGATCAGAGGAACAACCGGGTACCATCCTGCGCTGCCGACTTGATCCGGCCCCTCGGCCCGCGGCCTCAATGACAGATGGAGTAGCCTCCCGTCGCGCAGGACAACGAGCGGAATGCTCTTCCCGACATCGGTCAAAACTTTAAATTCGACGTCTTCCCACTTGGGGGCTTGGAGATCTCCAAATCGCTCAACAATGTCCCCCACCTGCAGACCCGCCTTCCTGGCCGGAGAGTGGGGCGTGATGGCGCCGATTTTAACGGGCTGCTCCTCATAGGCGGGTTTTTCGAAATGGAACCGGTAGATCCCCGCCAGCAATCCGACCGCAAGCAGCGCGTTCATCGTGGGCCCCATCACGACAATGACGAATCGCTGCCAACGCGGACGGGAAAGAAACTCGCCCGGGTCGTCATGGTGGATGTCCGCTGGATCGTCCCCCGCCATTTTCACCCAGCCGCCCAGCGGCAGCAGGCTCAAGCGGTAATCCGTGTGCTCGGAATCGCGCTCCTTGAGCGTCCCGAAACTCAGCCGTCCGGCATGGACACCTAACAGCCGTTGCCCAAAGCCCAGGGAAAAAGTGACGACGCGAACCCCAAAAGCCTTTGCCGCCAGGAAGTGGCCAAGCTCATGAATAAAAATCATGCCGCCCAGCACCACGGCCACCACCCCAACGTCGGTCAAAAATGAGGAAACCATGCTCACTCCGCTTTCCGGCTCAAGCCACCGCCGGCCGCCTGGCTAACACGCTCACTGCCTCGTGAGCCTTCCGCCGCGCCTCCCGGTCGCATTCGAGAACGTCTCCCAAACTATTCAGATGATGCGCGGGGCTGGCGCGCAACACTTTTTCAATGACGCGGGGGATTTCCGTGAACTTCAACCGCTGGGTCAGAAAGGCGTCAACCGCGATCTCGTCGGCGGCATTCAGGCAACACGGCAGCGCCCCTCCGGATTCCAGGGCTTCGCGAGCCAGCGCCAGACACGGGAACCGGACGGCATCCGCTTTTTCGAAGTGCAGCGAGCGACCCAACAGGTTGAGGGGCGGCAGTTGCACTCCCGAATGAAGACGCTCGGGATACGTCAGCGCATACTGGATGGGGAGGCGCATATCGGGAATCGAAAGCTGAGCGATCACTGATCCGTCATTAAATTCTATCATGGAATGCACCAGGGACTCGGGATGAATCAGCACCTCGATCATGGGCGGCAGAAGACCAAAAAGCCACCGGGCCTCGATAATCTCAAGCCCCTTGTTCATCAGCGTTGCCGAATCAACCGTAATGCGTCCGCCCATTTTCCATACCGGATGTTTCAGAGCCATCTCCGGCGTCACCGAATCGAGATGGCCCGCAGGAGTTTTTAGAAAGGGCCCGCCGGAGCCTGTCAGAATCAATCGGCGCACCTCGGCGCGCCGCCCGGAGCGGAAGCACTGATGGAGCGCGCAATGCTCGCTATCAATGGGGATAACGTCCGCCTCTCGCTCACGCGCCCGCTTCATGAAGAGTTCGCCGGCGGCGACGAGAACTTCTTTGTTGGCCAGGGCGACCGACTTTCCTGCCTCCACAGCCGCAAAAGTGGCCTCGAGACCCGTGATTCCGTGGGAGCCCGAAACCACAACATCCACCTCCGGCAAAGTGGCCGCCTCAAGCTGGCCCTCCGTTCCAGAGACTACCTTCACGTGTCGCATGCTGTGGGTTTCACGCAGAAGCGTCCGCAACGGCTCGACATGAGCCGCGGACGCGACACACACGAGTTCCGGCGAAAATTCATGAACCTGTTCCGCCAGGAGCACAAGGTTTTTCCCCGCGCACAATGCAACCACCCTCAGGTGGTCCGGCATGCTCCGGACAACGCTGAGGCAGTTTCGCCCGATGGACCCGGTTGAGCCAAGAATGCAAAGCCGTTTTACCGATGCCATAATTGGTTCAGTTCCCACGCAAGCCAGAAAACAGGAGCTCCAAGCAGGAGGCTGTCCACCCGATCCAGCATCCCACCGTGTCCGGGCAGGAGGTTGCTGGAATCCTTCATGCCGGCTCCACGCTTCAGCGTAGATTCGACCAAGTCTCCTACCTGACCCGCGACGGCGACGGGCACCGCCAACAGGAGCGTCGTTTCAAGGCCGGCCGATCTCCAGAAGAAACGCATGAATCCCCATGCGACCAAAATTGTTCCAGCCAAACCCGCCACCGAGCCCTCGATCGTCTTCTTGGGTGAGATGCGCGCCACCAAGGCTCTTTTGCCTAGGGCGCGGCCTACAGCATAGGCAAAGATATCATCAGCCCAAATCATCAGGAGCAGAAGGATCGTCAGCAGGCGCCCCGTCGTCGGATCGCCGAACCGCATCCGAACCAGCCAGGAAAGACCGAATCCGACATAAATGATGCCGAAAAGAGTCGTAGCGACAGTGCCCAGATAGTCCTTGAGGCCGCCGGAATTCACCAGCGCGAGAACCGGAACAACAACGAAGATCAAAAGAAGAACGACCAGGATCGCCCCGTCGGCACCACGAAGTACGGCCACTTGAGCGCCGCACAACGCCGCGCCAGCGATATAACCCAAGATCGGCAATCCCTTCAGCCCTGTGTGCCGGCTGATCGCAAAGAACTCAAAGAGGCAGATTTCAACGGTGAGAACTACAGCAAGGACGAAGGGCCATGGGCGACTCTGGAGAACGATGTAGGCAACCAGCGCAGCCAGTGGCACGGCTGTGAATACGCGACGCTTCATGGAAATCGTCCGGCAGCAGCGTTCGGATGGCCGGCGGCGGCCCAGAAGCAACGCTTAGACCAGTCCTCCATACCGCCTCTCTCGCTTCTGGTAATCAATGATCGCCTGGAGCAAATCCTTCTGGGAGAAGTCCGGCCAGAGCGTCTCCGTCACCCAGATCTCCGCGTAGGCCACCTGCCACAAAAGGAAATTGCTGAGGCGCATTTCCCCACTCGTTCGGATAAGGAGATCCGGATCGGGCAAATCGTGAGTGTAAAGGTGGGCGCGGATCGTCTCCTCATCGAGCAGCTTCCCATCTCGGCCCTGCGGGTTGAGTTCCGCCACGATGGACTGAAAGGCTTCAACAAGTTCCGCCCTTCCCCCGTAATTCAACGCTAACGTGAGCCGCAGGCCCGCGTTGTTCCGGGTCATTTCAATGGCGGCGCGAAGGTCACGCTGAATAGGAGCCGGAAGATCGGCGATTCTCCCTATGACTCCCAGACGGATATTATGACGGTTGAGATCCGCGATTCCCTTTCTAAGGTATTCCCGCAGCAGGCGCATTAAGAGTTCGACTTCGGTGTGAGGCCTTTTCCAATTTTCGACCGAGAAGGCGTATAGCGTCAGGAAAGGAATCCCAAGTCGGGCGCTAGCCTCGATGATTCGCCGGACAGCACGCATCCCGGCACGATGCCCGGCGATCCGCGGCAGTCGGCGTTTCTTTGCCCACCGCCCGTTCCCATCCATGATGACGGCAACGTGACTTGGGAGTCGGTCTGGATTAATTTGGGCTAGCAGGCGGGCCTCAAAAACTTCGCTTTTCACTCTTGGCCTGGAGTAGAAGGAGCTTGCTCCTCGCGTTGCAGAATGGACGTTAACATAGCCTGTCTGGGTTTGCAAGTTTAGACCCTGTCTGGAATAGCCCTGGTACAT
>JAKASH010000397.1 GCA_021828225.1 Acidobacteriota bacterium
GAAGGCATGCTGTGGCTACCACTGCCAGCGGAAAAGCCGCAGCGTTAAAGGGCGAACGCTGCGCTACAACGGCAAATGCCGGCGGTGAGGACACCGCCGCTACAGGAAAACAAGAGCCGCAGGCCGTGAAGCTACCAAAATTCCTGATCTCTCTTTGTTGGGCTTGCAATTGCTTTGCCTGTATATCACTGGCGGGGAGGGAAGACAAGGAACTTTAGTGCCGGGCGGGCGTGGGAGCGACTTGAGATTTCAGAGCAAAGGCCGGCGATGGGGGCGAGCGCTAGCTGTAGCGGCGCTCTGTGAGCGCCGGCATTGGCAAGAAGGAGAACCGGCGGTCATAGACCGCCGCTACAGAAATCCGCCCTTTGTCCAACCACTCAATCGCCAAATCTCTCAATCATTCAATTGCTTCAAGTAAGCCCTCACCCGTCCCGGCGCTGCGGGGCGCGTGCAGGGTTTGCGTAGGGGCATGCCTTGTGGGTGCGCATCCGGTTGGGAAGGGCGGGTACGAGACCCGCCCCTACAACTCCACACACCGGGCCGGCTACAAAAGCGGCAAGGCTGGCGGTGAGGACACCGCCGCTACAAGAGCGGCAAGGCCGGCTACAAAAGCGGCAAGGCCGGCGGTGAGGACACCGCCGCTACAAAAGCAGCAAGGCCGGCTACAAAAGCGGCAAGGCCGGCGGTGAGGACACCGCCGCTACAAAAGCAGCAAGGCCGGCTACAAAAGCGGCAAGGCCGGCGGTGAGGACACCGCCGCTACAAAAGCAAGGCCGCTACGAAAGCGGCAGAAACGGTGCGAATGCTACATCTGGACTTGCAGGATCTCGCCGGGAAGGGCGGTCATCCTGAATTCCGGACGTGGGGTCACTCGATCCGTGGTGGGGCGTGGGCGTTCCTGCCTTTGGGGCAGGCTGGCGTCCGTCTGCACGCGCTCCATGCGAATGCCCAGGGTGCGCTCCAGGAGAAACAAGTCAGACCGCTGATCGCTTGAGAAGAGCGTGGAAGCAACGCCTTGCTGGCCGGCGCGTCCGGTGCGTCCCACGCGATGGATGAAGTTCTCGGCGATGTCGGGCAGGTCATAGTTGATGACGTGCGCGATGTCCTGAACGTGAATGCCGCGGGAAGCCAGGTCCGTGGCCACCAGAACGCGGTAGCGGCCGCGCTGGAATCCGGCGAGCGCAGCCGTCCGCTGGGATTGGGAGCGGTCGCCGTGAATCATGGCGGCGGCGAAGCCGTTGCGGTTCAGGCTTTTGGCCAGCCGCTCGGTGCCGCGCTTGGTGCGCGCAAAAACCAGGCAGCGCCCGGTCTCCTGTGCGAGCAACTGCTGCAGCACTTCCTGCTTGCGGTGGTGCGAAACCTCCAGCGCCTGGACGCGCACGTTTTCTGAAGGCTTCAGGATGGACCCGAAGGCGAGGCGCACCGGGTTCCTCATGTAGTCGTCAACGATGCGTGCGGCCGATGACTCGAGCGTTGCGGAAAAGCAGAGCGTCTGGCGCTCTTTGGGCAGCACGGCCACGATTCTGCGAATGGCGGGAAGGAATCCCATATCCAACATGCGGTCCGCTTCGTCCAGGACGAGCGTTTGCAGCGCGCGGAAATTGACGAGCTTGCGGTCAAGAAAGTCTTCCAACCGGCCCGGCGTGGCAACCACCAGCCGCGCTCCCTTGCGCAGGGCGCTGAGCTGTTGCGCTTCAGACAAGCCGCCGACCACCAGGGCTACGCCCGGAAGCTGCTTGCCTTGTAACTGGCTGTACTGTTCTGCCACCTGCATGGCGAGTTCGCGTGTGGGCACCAGCACCAGCGCCGCGACGCCCGTCGTCCGTTCGCTCAACAGGCGTTCCATGATCGGGATTAGAAACGCCAGGGTCTTGCCGGTCCCGGTCTGCGCGGTGGCGAGCACATCTTTGCCCTCCAGCGCGTGCGGGATCGCTGCGGCTTGAACCGGAGTGGGCGTAGAAAAACGCGCTCGAGACAGCCGCTCCTTTGTGTAAGGTGAAATCGAAAGTTCCGAAAAATTCTGCACTAGTCTTATCTTCTCTCTTTCTGGCTAAAGCCGCCGCGCACACCTGAACTGCCGCGCGCACAGAAACCGGCCGTGCCAGAGTCTTTTGATTTACGCTAAAAACATACGGAAGAAACTGAAGGCGGGAATTCTCAGATCAGATACGCAATCAATCGGAGCAACCGCACCACACAACCGTGGTGTTAAGCGTCAAAACATTATAGCACGACTCGCGATAAATAGGGGGCGGGAGAGTTTCTGGGCGGTTTAACATTGGATAATCCGGATCGGGGAAGTGACCCCTCACCCACCCCGGCGCTGCGGGGCACCCTCTCCCCGCGGAGAGGGTTGTCCGATCAAATTCCCAAGCCGGCGATGAGGACACCGCCGCTACAGTAATCGAGGCGGGATTGAGACTTCAAAGCAAAGCGGTGAGCTGAAAAATTTCACAGATTCGATGAATCCGCACAAGGGGTTTACAGTTTGCGCAATTGTGCTATTATGGCTCTGAGAGTCTAAGCAGCCGCACATCGGCACAGAGCTGGACGGAAGCCAGGTAGAGGACCCACCAAGATTCGACGCCTATGACCCCCGTACCCGCTTGCAAAAAGCTTAGGCAAGTGCTGGCGTCGTCGATGACCCGACTTAGGTCGTAGAAGGCCAATCGGAATGAAGGTTATTATTCTACCATCCAAACTTTTCGAGGATTCCCATGGGAATTACAGACATAGCTGTGCATGAAACTGATACTCCCTCCAGGCTGGAGAAAGTTATCAATGATCTGAGCATCCAGGTTGCCACCGTCAACGGTTCCGGCAGCCAGAGCGCCAACACGGTTTTGTTGCGCGCCATTTTTCAGATGGGCATTCCAGTTTCCGGGAAGAACCTGTTTCCATCGAACATTGCCGGGCTGCCCACGTGGTACACCATCCGGGCGTCGAAGTTGGGATACATTGCCCGGCGCAAGGAGATTGATTTTCTCGTTGCCATGAACCCGGCGACCGCGCAGGAAGACGTGATGTCGCTCGGGGAAGGCGCGAGTGTTGTTTACGATGAGAAGCTGAATCTGCAGCGGCTGCGGGATGACGTGATTTTCTATCCCGTGCCTTTTGACGAGCTGGTCGCGCCTGTCTGCCCCAACGCGAAGCTGCGCAAGCTTGTCCGCAACATGATTTACGACGGGGTGCTGGCCAAACTGCTGGGCATTCCCATGGAGGAGGTTCACCATGCGCTGCGCAAACAATTCCAGAAGAAGCCCAGCGCGGTTGACCTGAACTTTGGCGCCGCCCAGGTGGGTTACGAATATACAGAAAAGAATCTGCCCAAGCGAGGGCGATTCTACCTGGAGCGGATGGATGCCACGCGTGGGAAGATTATTATTGACGGCAACTCGGCCGCGGCGCTGGGCGCGATGTTCGGCGGCGTCACGGTCTGCACGTGGTATCCCATTACGCCTTCTTCCTCGCTGCCTGAAACGCTGATGGGCTACATGAAGCGCTACCGCACGGATCCGAAAACCGGCAAGGCCACCTACGCCATTGTTCAGGCGGAAGACGAACTGGCCGCCATCGGCATGGTGATGGGCGCCGGCTGGGCGGGCGCGCGGGCCATGACGGCCACTTCCGGCCCCGGCATTTCATTGATGGCAGAGTTTGTTGGCCTCGGCTACTACGTGGAAATTCCGGCTGTGATTTTCGACGTGCAGCGCACGGGCCCTTCCACCGGACTGCCGACGCGCACCCAGCAGGGCGATATCCTCAAGAACGCTTTGCTGTCGCACGGCGATACCAAACATCTGATGCTGATCCCTTCCTCGGTGGAGGAATGCTTCACCATGGCAATCGAGGCGTTTGATCTGGCGGAGGAATTCCAGACGCCGGTCTTCGTGATGAGCGATCTGGACCTGGGCATGAACAACTGGATGTCCGATCCGTTCCCGTATCCGGAGAAGCCCATCAATCGCGGCAAGGTGCTGAACGCTGAAGATCTGGAGCGGCTGGGGGGCTTTGATCGCTACCGCGACGTGGACGGCGACGGCGTTGGTTATCGCACGCTTCCCGGCACCAACCATCCCAAGGCGGCATACTTCGCGCGCGGCAGCGGCCACAATGAGCAGGCGGTCTACAGCGAACGGCCGGAAGATTATGTCCATAACATGGACCGGCTGAACAAGAAATTCGATACGGCCCGCAAGCGGGTTCCCGCTCCCGTGCTGCAGGAAAGTGACGGAGCTGAAATCGGCGTGATCGCCTACGGCACCACGCACTGGGCCATCGTCGAATCGATAGACCAGTTGAGGCAGGAATACGAGCTGCCCGTGAGCTATTGCCGCGTCCGGGCGTTCCCGTTTGCCGAGCAGATTTTTGATTTTATCCGCCGGCACCGGCGAGTC
>JAKASH010000398.1 GCA_021828225.1 Acidobacteriota bacterium
CCAGTCACCTCTGTTCGCGTAGAGGACGACCTGGCCACCCTTCAGTTCGAGCCAGCCAGTTGAAGGGCGGTTCGGAACCTTTGGACGGAAGGACACGTTGGCGACCACCGCCTCCACTGGCGATTTTGCGGTGGTCATTAAGAGCGCCACGCCCCTTTGCAAATTCACAACGACTTGACCGCCATCTCGGGAGAAAATCGCATCGGTGTTCGGGGCGAACGTGGCCCTCGAGCCGCCAGTCAAAGAAACACTCAGGCTGCCTCCGGAGAGAACCTGCACGCCATCGCTATCGAAGACGGTCGCTCCGGCTGCCACATGGGTTCCAGACAACGTTGCATTTTTGCTGGAGTCGACAAATCCCAAGGGGGCAGAAATCGCCCAGACCGGGACAGCCAGCAAACTCGCTATCAGCAAGGCCACTGCCTGCTTCACCATGGATAGGATCCTCCCACGCGGCACTGAGAATCCGGCGTGTTCAAATTCTTGCGTATCGTATCAGAACAACACCTGCTGTCAAGATGACCAACCAGTAATCTTGCGATGAGGAGCAAACACTTAAAATGCATTAGGTTTAGGTACTCATAGTACACTTCGTTCCGGCGACCGAAACCGCAACGCGTCTATACGGCCTCAACCGGACGCTTACCGCGCTCGGCACTTCCCGCTGTTCGAGAATTCCTCTCCTGGAGAGCAACTCCACGAGCGCCTGCACGACCAGCATATTGGAATCGGCCAATTCGTCGGCGGGTAGCCCCTGTCGCCCCGTGTTGGACTCCTGCGGTCCTGTTCCGGTATTGCTCGCTTCGCACAACCGGTTGATAACAACCGCAGAGTGTAATAGCGCTTCGAGTTAATGAATGCTGTTCCTGGTCCGGGGGTCACGCACTCCGACGTCTGTGACCCCCTTCCCTCCGCCGTGGCAAGAGATTCGCGCTGATTGGCCGGCAACGCGATCACAGCTCCGCGGTGAGAGCGATCAGCATTCCTGAGGTTCCTGTAGGGATGGAGCACCGGCAACAGCCTCGTCAGTAGAAATTGCTCGGGAGGAATCAGCGGGCGACGTGCCTTCCTCAAGACTCGCAAGAACCACTGTGAGTAGATTGCCGATCAGGTGACGTAGCTCCTTCGTCGTCTTCGCCGTGTTCTTGAACCCGGCTATCGCACCTATGAGCACTTCTGCGATCTGGCCAGAAGATAACTCTACTCGCGCCTGCTTTTCGACCCGAGGCTCTAATAGGTCGGCCACGAGCCTAGCGAATACACTGAGAGCCATGGTCGCAACTTCCTCCGCGAACTCGTAGTGGGTGTCATAGAGATTCTTTGTGTCAGGTGACGCTTGCATCAGTTCGAACGGACGGACATACCACACATCGAAGGCAAAGAGCGGTTTCCCTCGCATATCAGGGAAACCGCCGATCCCTTGACGAATTTGTTCGAGCGTTTGTCTCAAAACCTGACCGAGGACCGCAGTAAAAGCTTCCTCTTTGGAGGGGAAAATGAGGTAAACCGCAGGTCTGGAAATCTGCGCCACTTTAGCGATCTTTCCCATCGTGGCCCGCTTGAAACCATACCTGAGGAACACTCTCCCCGCTGCCGTAAGAACCCTTTCTCTCTTTGCAGAATCTTTCATTGTGATTCCATGACCTGTACCCCGTTTTTGATCCAGTCATAATGTAGCATCCGGGGGCTGGTTTTGAACTCCCGGCGCGGCGAAGGACAGGCTGCTGCCGCCGGGGTTGGGGGAATCCCGCGCTTTCGGCGATTTCGATGCGGAGGGGAAACCGTCCCCAGTAATCATGGGGATATTGCCAAACCTTAAAGCTCTTTACTCGCAATAACTTCTAATCATTTCGGGCTGGACGAAGGCAGTGCGATTTAGGAAAATTCCCGTTTAGGGACCGATCGTCACTGGCCACCACTTTCGGCCGATCGTCCATCTCAGGAACGCAACAGCAGTTGTACCGTCGTTTACGGGGATAGGAGCGGCGGAGGGCGGGGTTTGCGTTCCGAAATCCCCGTCGTCACATTGCCGCGGCGCCGCCCAGGTGAAAGGAAAGAGTCATGCCAAGGAGCAATTTGGAAGCGAAAATTGCCCAGCTCCAAAAGGAAATCGAAAGAAGGTCCAAGGACCTGTTAGAAGAAATGGCGCATTTGCCATCTTCCACTGGACCCAAGGTCCGCGAAGTCTACGAGAAGCGCGCCCAATTGCTCGCGCTCCGCATGCAACGCCTGGGTGAGATGCTTGAGGCAATTAGGGGTCAACGACAGAAATCAACCCAATCAAAAGCTCGCGTCCGCCGGTCGCGCAAGCCAGGCCGCTAGTGTCTCGCTCCGAACGTCCCGGGGATTGTCATCAGGCCGAACCCGCTATGAACATCGCTGGCGCTGGGCCCAGGCCGGTTTCTTCGCCGAGACAGCCGGTAGTCGACCATTGACGGGAGCCAGCAGATTGAAAGCACCCCCCAACAAATCGGCCTGGTTTTCTCGAAACGCGCCGGCCACGATGGATAGATCTTCTCTCATGTACTCGGCGAGCATGAACACGGCCATCTGGTGAGTAACCCGCTTGCTGGCTTTGCCGAACACACTCGAAAAATGTCGGTTGCCAGGCCTGAACTGCCTTCCACGGAACGCTGACATAAACACAGCGTCCTTTTGGCTTGGGAGGCTTCATGAGGGCGTATGAGGAGGGAAGCCACCCAGCCTTTTCCGCTAGGCCCATGTTTAACACCGGACGGGAAAAACCGAAGGGCACTTTTGCCTTGATGTTGTTTCAGCTTCTATTGACAAGCTAGTAAACATATCAGCACCCCCATAATTTGTAGTTCAGTGACTTGGCCGAATTACTGATATCGATCCTGGTCGCATGCCAGAGATGAGATCTGATCGCAGGGGGAAATCTCAGAGATGCGTTGCTTTTCGAATGACCGTTTCGCCGCGGATTGGGAGGCTACCAAGCCGCTAAGGGCGCGATTCTCCGGGGACACGGGCCAGCATCCGCACGATTGACTGCGGACGCTCGTCTCGGGTTCGCTTCGTTTTCTCTCAGGCCGGAAAATTCCCCCCTCACCCGTTCCTGCCGTCGAGTAAGATGGGGTGGGCCGGAATATACTGCCAAAGGTCACCGGGTCGGCTGAATGAGGAGCGGGAGGGATGTGCGATGGGCATCCTGTCGACGAGGGGTTCACGTAGCGTCAAAGCGCCGGCTGGCGGTGCGATCAACACCGGCATGAAAAAATCGAATTGGACTCGGACGGCCGGGATTGCCTTCTTCCTCCTCCTGGCAGCTGCCTTTGGTTCCTGGTCGGTGATCGGACGCACAGCTACGGTACTTGCTCACACGGCGGCGAGACCGCAGAGCGGGGACCTCACCCCAGCTCCAAGCCGCTCGAATCTGAAAACTCAACTTGCGCGATTCGATCAGGCGTACCTCCGTATTTTTCAAGCGAGCGCAACTGGCAGGTATTCCCGCTATCGTGCACAACTCCTAAGTTTCCTGGCGCAGGCAAAGGCCCTCAAGGGCTACGCACAAGCGAATTACCAGAAGGAGATGGAAAATTCGCAAGACGCGCAAAAGTCCTCCCTCGAATTAGCCATGGTAGTTGACGTCGTGACCAGAGTTTCTCGCGTCCTCGATGGTCCGCAAAATTCCAGGTCGGCCCGCAAGCTGGCGCAGCAAACTCGCATGTGGCTGCCGCGCTTGGAAGTCGGTCTCGAGCAGGATAAGGCTGTGCTGGATTCCTCCCGCAAACCCTCAGGACGAGCATCCGCAAGGCAGACCGGTTTGAGCGATCCGTACACCCTTTATTCCGAAGCCACAGTTCGCCTCAGGCGAGCGCAAAACCAACTCTCAGCAGGCGACCCCTTGGGAGCGTGGCTGTTGGTGGCGCAAGCCGATATGCTCGTTGGAAATTTGGCCATGCGCCTGCCTCCGTCGACTTCGATGTAGTTTCTCGACCACACACTCACGCTTACCGCCCGGTCGTGCGACAACGGCCATGACCGTGGGGGCTGGCGGTAATCCGCTTCGACCGTTGGCGAAGCCAGCTAGACGCTTGTGCCGTAAGAAAGCCCAGTGCTCTCGTGCTGATCCCCGATCGAGCAAAACGGACCGGCTCGATTGCAGGTTCTGATTTGGGGGCAGGCGGCGCGGGTTGGTCGAGGGCGGATGGGGGCGCAAGACTGCCGGTGCTCTCGCCCGAGTGTTCTATTTTTGTCATCAGCACACAAGCTAATACAATCCCAAACAAAGCTCGCGACGAAATCCCCGAGCGGGATTCGACAGATTTGCGTCTCATCGAACAGAATCGATCTGCAAAACCAAGGGACGAGCTACTTCTTCCTGCGGTTCAGTCTCCTGCAGATCGCGGAAGTTGTCCTTTCCTGCC
>JAKASH010000399.1 GCA_021828225.1 Acidobacteriota bacterium
GCACTCCGTGCACTGGTAGAAGTAATAGAACCATTCCTTAAGGACATCTTCGGTCAGGTCTCTGGCTCCGGCCAGGCCGCGGAATATCCGGCCGCCAAGCGTGAAATATCGCCGGTAAACCGAGCGGATCAGTTCAGCGCGCAGCACCGGCATGTTCTTGGGATCAGCCGAGCCGAGAAAGAAGTGGCATTTGTCCGCGCAGGCTCCGCAGCGCACGCAGATATCCATGAACAGACGGAAGGAACGGAATTTCTCAAGCCGCTCCTTCATCCCCTGGAGAATAATCTCCTTCCAGTTCGGCGGAAGTTTCCAGTCCTCATCGAATGGCTGCCAGTCCCTCGGATTCGGCATATCGAGGTAGCGAATGTTCTTCGCGGCAGCGCTATAACAATAGGTCCCCTTGCGATAGTCAACACGGGCGTCGCGCCAGTCACCACGAGGAGGGTCGTAGCTGATCTGGACGAGTTCTTCCGGTTTTGGAGGGGCTTCAGACATTTTCTACTCCCTCTCCAGCGGCAGTCCTGCCGCCTTGATCTTGTCGTGAAATTCTTCTTCCCATTCCTGGTAGGTGTGAACCTTGACGGGATAGTCCCACGGGTTCACGTGCCTGTGCATCCGGCTGTCATTAGCAAGGTTGCGCGTTGGACTCAAGAAAATTCCGCCCATATGCACCAGTTTGCTGAAGGGGAAATAAGCCAGAAGGAAGCTCACCAGGGTCAGGTGGACAAAAAACAGGGGCCCGACACTGGCAGGTATTGTGGGTGAAAAGGTAACCAAGCCCATGGCAAGCTGCTTGACACCTTCGAGGTCCACTTTGAAGAAATACCGCATGAGGATCCCGGAGATGGCAATGCCCAGGAGCAGAAAGAGAGCGAGATAATCCGAAAACAGGGAGATGTACCGTACTTTGGGGTCGGTAAGACGCCGTAGAAGCAGGAAAAGCAGGGCGGCAACGATCACAACATCTGTAACCAGCAACTGTGGAGCCCCAAGCTGAAAGAAACCATCAACGGCATCCATCCCCAAAATGAATCGCGGCACAGGCTCAACAAAAAACCGCAAGTGGCGGAGCAAGATGATGAGTAGCGACCAGTGGAATGCCAGCGCGCCCAGCCAGAGCCACTTGTTTTCGGAATATAGAAGCCTCGGTCCTTCACGAATCTCCGCCCGGCTGTTGCGAAATAGAGATCGGAAAAGCAGGATCTCTAGAGCCATTCGGACCGCAACACCCAGCTTGGTGTGAGGGCTCTCAATCCAGCTCGACTTAATCCAAGGCAACGTTTTCTGTTGTCCGCAAGTAGTGGGAATGTGAAAAGGAACAGGGGAGTTCGCCCATTTGAGAACGCGGTAAGCAAGTCCGACCAGGAAAGCGGCCATGGCCGCGTACGGAAGAATGACACCCAACAACACGCGGGAACTGTTTGCATCCCCACCGGCGAATGAGAGGCCGGCTACCATCAGGATCAAAATGAATGAAGTAAGTGCACTCAAAAACCCATCACCGTCCCTCGACTTCAGAATAAATTCTCTCGAGCAGCGCTACCCTGCGTCTGGCTTCGCTGACCTGGATCTCATAGATTTGTCCTCGGCACTGCACGTAGAGATCGAACGCTGCCAGAGCCATCTCATCGACCCGGTTGCCCAGCTCGTAACAACTTGCCCAGTCGCCCGGCAATTCCTTCTGAAGGATCCCTTTCAGCAGGAAAACAAATGCTACAGCCTCTCGGGCAGAGAAATTCTGCACAGCCCGGATGCGCACAATGCCTTCCAGGGCCTGCCGCACTCTGTCGGAGTTCATGTCGCCAAACAGTTCGTCAATCAGCAGAGGAATTCCGTCCTTGATGGTTTTCCCCACGGGATTCCGAAAACAGTCTGTCTCGTGAAGCAGGAATCGCATGCTCTGGCTGGGATAAGTCTGGAGTGTAAGAGCCAGCCATTCCCGGGCGACGGCGCGCCTCTGCTCTGACGAAATGTTCAGCATTCCATCCTCCTACACACATCCGGTCGGCTTGGGGAGGCCGGCAAGCTTGCAGGCACCCTTAGCGGGTCCGGACGGAAACAGGTTGTAGATTTCCTTCAGGCTGAAGCCGGTCTGCTTGCACACCTTACGAACCATCGGCGCGATGCCAAACTGCAGGTAGTAGTTGCGAATGTAATGGATGACTTTCCAATGGTCCTCGGTCAGTTCGCTGATTCCTTCGGTGGACATAAAATCTCGGGCAACATCGTCATCCCACAGGCCGGGATCTTGAAGGAAACCATCCTCATCGACGTCGTAGACCTTTCCTTTGCTTTCATAGGTAGGCATACTCTCTATCTCCTTTAAACCATGTCGATATATCCGCAAGGGCACTCTTGAGCACACTTCTGGCACCCGTTGCAGACTTCTAACTTGATCTTGTAATGTTCACCTTTCGGAAGTTTGACGAAGCAGTTGTTGGTGCAGAACATCCAGCACGTTTCACAGTCCATGCACATGCCACACGACATGCAGCGCTTGGCCTCCGCCAGCGCGTCGGTTTCCGAAAGACTTTGCTCAATTTCCGTTCCCATGTCGCGCTCGGCGACCGGAACTCGGGGCCTCGTATGGGGGCTGCTGCCTTCGTACCAACCAGGCTTCATCCGATCCGTCTTGATGACCCCCGGGAGGATGGGTTTCCCCGCCGCCTTGCCCCGCAAGCGGGCGTCGATAGCCTCGGCGGCGAAACGTCCCTGGGAAATCGCGATCGTAACCAATCCCAGTTCCAAGTCATCACCGCCCGCGTAAACTCCCTCGACGTCGGTCGTTCCCCACTCGTCCGCTTTGATCCAATCCCTTCCCTCGTGAAGCCCGTTGAAGCCTGCGAACTCGGGCTCCTGGCTGATTGCCGCAATGATTGCTGTGGCTTCGAGGTCGAACTCCGATCCCGGTTTCGGAACCGGCCGGCGTCGCCCAGAGGCATCCGGCTCGCCAAGTTCCATGCGAATGCAGCGCATGCCTGTGGCCAGGCCATCACTCGTATGGATCTCAACCGGAGCGGCCAGGAATTCAATATCAACGCCTTCCTCGATCGCCCCCTCAATCTCCTGCTTGATCGCCGGCATCTCCTGGCGCGAACGGCGATAAAGGATCGTTACCGATGCGCCCAGGCGCTTGCTCACGCGTGCGGCGTCGATGGCCGTATCGCCACCGCCAATCACAATCACCTTGTCTCCCAGACTTACCGCTTCCCCGCGATTAGCCTGGTTTAGAAACTGGGTTCCAGTGAACACATTCGGAGCATCTTCGCCGGGAACGCCCAGCTTCAAACCCTTGTGCGCGCCGATACCCACAAAGACGGCTTTGTATTCATTTCTCAGGGTCTCAAGCGAAAGTCCGTCACCAACGATCTGGTTGCATTTCAGTTCGACACCGAGGTCGATGATGCGTTGGATCTCCGCGTCCAGCACTTCGCGAGGCAGACGGTATTGCGGGATGCCATACCGCAGCATTCCGCCGGGCTTGCTGAAAGCTTCAAAAACTGTCACGGGATAACCGCGCCGCGCCAGTTGATAGGCACAAGAAAGGCCAGCAGGTCCCGCGCCCACGATTGCGATCTTCTCTTCGTGCTTCTCTTCGCTCAGTGCCGCCAGCTTAAGACCTTTCGAGATTGCGAAGTCACCGATGAACCTCTCAAGGGCGTTGATGGCCACCGAGCCGTCTTTTTCGTTCCGGTTGCAGGCGTCCTCGCAGGGATGAGGACAAACGCGGCCGCAGACCGCAGGGAAGGGGTTGCGGTCGGTTATCGTGTTCCAGGCAATTTCATAAGCTTGTTCGTTGGACCGGCCGTACTCCTCCGCCTGAGCGATGGTGTTGACCCATCCGCGAATGTCTGTGCCGCAGGGGCACTTATCGGTGCACGGCGGTGTCTTCGCAATGAACCGTGGGCGCAGATGGCTGACTTCCGCACCCGCGGTGGAAGCTCCCTTGACTACCGGTTTTTTGACAGCTTTAAAAAGCACCATAGGTTCGTCCCACCTTACGCATACGGATAAATGTTGCGATTAAAGTCTTCCAACTGCGCGAGCAGCCGGTCATGTTTCTGCTCATCCTCCTTATCCGTTTCCCTTCCCTGCCAAACGATGACGTTCGCACGGGCCCTTTCTAATCCGGCGCAGCGCCTTCCTTGTGTGGAATCGTGATAAAGCTGCCCCCGAAATAGCTGTAAACGCAGCGCCCGGAGTCGATAAGCTGCCGGATGGCGTGCTTGCAATCATCCTTGCTGACCTCTGCGGCACCGTGTTTGGCAATCATGGCCTTGGTCAGGTCCGTCGCTTTCAGGTTCTTCTTGCCCTGACACTCCTCCACCATCTTGTACATTTCCTCGGCAAGTGTTTCGATTTGGACAGCCATTGTTTTCTCCT
>JAKASH010000400.1 GCA_021828225.1 Acidobacteriota bacterium
AAGCGCTTCAGATGGCCGGAGCCTTCCTGCCTGGAGATTGTGAAGTCGAAATCATAGCACACGCGTTCCGCCGATTGCGGTCGAGGTTGATGCGCGGGCCAGTGTTTCGAGTAGCGCCGGGCTTTATGCCCGGCATGCCATGCTGAGGCGTGCGCCACAGGTAAAGCTGACTTCCGAGCGCAACATCAGCCGCGTGTGCGCGGTGACATGAGCGTAGAAACGGTTTTCACTGTGGGATGGCAGGATCGTGCTTACTGGTTGCGGACGTCTTCGAGCGCCTGATCGAAAGTGACGACGCGGCCGCCATGCTGCTCGCGATAGGCTTCAGCTTCGTCCTTATCGGCGAAGGCCACCAGGACCGGCAGGCAGCGATCGTAGACGCGCATTTTCACTCCCTGGTCGGGCACGCGCTCCATTGCCGGGTGCTGGCGGGTGCAGTACTGCACGTCGCCACCCTCGTCGTAGTAGGCCGATTGCGCTGGAATCAGATGCCCCGAGTCAAGATCCGTCGCCCACTCCTTGCGGGCTTCGCCGGGGTGATCGATCATGTGGTGCATGGCGCACCGGGGGCAGCAGGCGTAGATAGTTCCGCGGGCCGTGTCGATTCGAAAAGCCGTTTGCCTGGGAATCATGCGCCCGCAAATCTGGCAGACCGTTGGCTGTTTGGAGGCCTCCCACCGGTGAGCTAGAAATGCTACACCGACGGCAAGCGCAATTACGACAACGGTGATGAAAACTTGCTTTGCCCTCATTGCCCCTTCCCGCAGTTGGAGTTTATTCTATCACAGTGTTCAAAGCTGGCAGCACTGAACAAGCAGCCGGAGACAAACGCCCACTCCCGGCAATAGCTGCTGTAAGTCCCCGAATCTCTCCATGTAACGCTTCTGTCAGTCCGCCGTTTCATTGTCACGGTCTTGTGACCCGCGCAGCGCGCCCCGTTTCAACTGGCGCTCCTTAAGGGCCATAAACAGGACGGGTAACAGAATCAGAACTGCAATAGATGAAGTAATCATGCCTCCGACAATCGGAGTCGCAATCGGCTTCATCACATCCGACCCGGCGCCAGTCTCCCAAAGGATGGGTATCAGGCTGGCCAGCACGGCGCAGACGGTCATAAGTTTGGGCCTCAGTCGCAGCACCGCACCGTCCATCGTGGCCTGATAGATGTCGCCATGCTCGAGTGGAACGCCGCGGGCCAGCCGTTTGTCCAGCGCCTCGTGCAGGTAGACGACCATGACCACGCCGGTCTCGACCGCAATGCCGAACAAGGCGATGTAGCCAACCCAGACGGCCACGCTGAAGTTGTAATGGAGCACCCACTGCAGGAGCAAGCCTCCCGTCAGTGCAAAGATGGTTGGCAGGATCAGGATGGCTGCTTCGGAGGCGGAGTTGAATGTCATGTAGAGCAGCAGGAAGATAACAAAGAACACGATGGGCATGATCAATTCCAGCCGCTTCTTGGCGCGAACTTCAAACTCGTACTCGCCGGACCAATGATACGAAGTGCCCTGGGCCAGGTGCAATTTCCGGTGGAGCACAGCGTCCGCCTTCTGTACAAATCCTCCGTAATTGCTGGAGTTCAAGTCCATAAAGACATAGCCCGTCAATTGCGCATCCTCATCCCGGATCATGGCCGGGCCGCGCGAGAAGGAGATGGTCGCAACTTCGTTGATGGGTACCTGCGCCCCGGTGGGCGTGGAGAGAAGAACGCGTCCGAGAGCGTCCAGATTGTCACGAAAGTCGCGGTTGTAGCGGACATTCACCGGATAGCGTTCGCGGCCTTGAATATTCACCGCGATATCTTCGCCGCCAATGCCGGACTCCACCGCGCGTTGAACGTTTGCTACGGACAGGCCGTAGCGCGCTGCCTCGGCCCGGTTGACCTTGATGTTCACGTAAAAGCCCTGTGCTACGCGTTCTGCAAAGACCGAACGCACGCCCGGCAAGCTGGAAAGAAGGCTCTCCACTTGTTCGCCGGCTTGCTGGATATCCGCAACCGTTGGGCCCTGGATTTTCAAGCCGACCGGTGTTTTGATCCCGGTGAGTTCCATATCAAGCCGGTTTTGAATGGGCATGGTCCAAGTGTTGGTGAGGCCCGGGAACTGGAGCTTCTGGTCCATTTCCTGGATCAGTTTGGAGTAGGTCATGCCTTGAGGCCATTCCGACCGTGGTTTAAGCCTGATCGTGGTGTCGAACATTGAAAGGGGGGCGTTATCCGTCGCGCTGTCCGAGCGGCCCACGGTCCCAAAGACAGTCCTGACTTCGGGAAATGACCTGATGATCCGATCCTGTTCCTGCATCAGGTCGGAAGCCTCCGTGATCGAGATGCCCGGATAAGCAGTTGGCATGTACAAGGCATCGCCTTCGTAGAAAGGCGGCATGAACTGGCTTCCGATCCGCGTGGCAAGCGGCAGCGTGACAGCGAGGAAGAGCAGACTTGCCAGCACGATTGCCACGCGGTGGCGGAGGCAGAACCGGAGCACCGGCAGATAGAGAAATTGCGTGAATCGTGAGACCGGGTTGGCGGATTCCGGCTTCAGGCGTCCGCGAATGAAGATCAGCATCAGCACGGGGATCAGAGTGATCGAGAGCAGTGACGAAAAGCCGATGGCCGTTGTTTTGGTCCAGGCGAGCGGCCTGAACATGCGGCCTTCCTGCGCTTCCAACAGAAAAACCGGCAGGAAAGAAACAACAATGATGATGAGCGAAAAGAAGATGGGCGGGCCAACCTGTTTAGCGGCGCCCAGCAAGAGCTTGCGACGCTCGCGGCGGCTGATGCTGGGTGAACCGCTCGCCGGAGTTTCCAGTTTTCCATGTCCGCCGCCCCCCGATCCCTGAGAATTGTTCTGCCCAGGAGGGTCCGCCTGCGATGCGCTTCCCGCGAGTTCTTCCTGCCGCTCGGAGAGCACGCGATAGCCGTTTTCGACCATGACAATGGCGGCATCAACCAGGACTCCGATGGCCAGCGCGATCCCGCCGAGTGACATGATGTTGGCGGTCACATGGAAGTAATACATGGGGATAAAGGAAGCGATGACGGCAATCGGCAGAGTGAGAATGGGGATGAGCGCGGAACGAAAATGGAAGAGGAAAATAATAATGACAAGACTGACGATAATGGCTTCTTCCAGAAGATCTCGTTGCAGGGTGTTGATGGATCGGTGGATCAGCCCCGCGCGGTCGTAGGCGGGAACAATCTCAACGCCCGGTGGAAGCGACGATTTGATCTCCGCGATTTTTTCCTTAACTCCGTTGATGACGTTCAGTGCGTTTTGCCCATAACGCATGACGACGATGCCGCCTACGGTTTCCCCTTCGCCATTCCAGTCCGCGGCGCCGCGGCGAATGTCGGGTCCGAAGGCTACAGTTCCGAGGTCGCTGACCAGCACGGGTACGCCGTTATGCACCCCGACGGGGATTTCGGCGAGGTCTTTGAGAGACTTGAAATAGCCGAGGCCGCGGATCATATATTCCGCACCGCCCATTTCGAGCAGCCGGCCGCCCACTTCATTGGTGCTCTCGCGGACACGCCGGATGACGGTTGAGAGCGGGATGTTAAAGGCCTGAAGCTTGTTGGGGTCGAGCCGAACCTGGTACTGGCGAACAAAGCCGCCGATCGTGGCTACCTCCGCGACGCCGGGAACGGTTTCGAGCTGGTATCGGATATACCAGTCCTGAAGGCTGCGAAGGTCCGCAAGGTTCTGCTTGTGGCTGTGGTCGAGCAGAACGTACTCGTAAACCCATCCTGCCCCGGTGGCGTCAGGACCCAGCACAGGATGCACATCTGCCGGAAGTTCGCCTTCAATCTGCTGCAAGTATTCCAGGACGCGTGAGCGCGCCCAGTAAAGGTCTGTGCCATCCTGGAAGACGACGTAAACATAGGAGTCACCGAACATCGTCTCGGCACGTACGTTCTTCACGTCCGGCGCGGCAAGCATGGTGGTGACGATGGGGTAGGTAACCTGGTCCTCGATAATGTCCGGAGGCTCGCCGGCCCAGCGCGTATGGATGATCACCTGAACGTCGGAAATGTCAGGAAGCGCATCAAGTGAAATGTGACGCATCGACCAGATCCCGGCAAGGACGAGCAGGAAGACTCCAGTAAAAACCAGGAAGCGGTTGCGCGCGCACCAGTCAATCAAGCGGGCTATCACCTTACATGCCTCCTTCCGCGTTGACGCTCAGTTGTTTGGTGGCCAGAGTCTGGCCGCTCTTCTGAGCGATAATCGTTACCTGCCAAGTTCCGCTGCTCTGAAGTTCGCCGCGGCCTTCGTAGTAGCCGCCTCCCTGATCGGTGAGTGTGAAGACGCTTTGCTGGGCTGACATTCCCATGGCGGGCATGGCGGGCATAAAGAATCGAACCCTCACTTGAGCCCCTT
>JAKASH010000401.1 GCA_021828225.1 Acidobacteriota bacterium
ATGAGCCAATGAATCGCATGAAGGGCATGGTGGGAATCTGCCTGTATCCGGGCAAGACGCTTGTTGAGGCTCGGGTTCGGCTCTACAACCGGACTCCTTTTGTGCAGACATTCCTCTGGTGGGCGAATGTCGGCGTGCGTACGCATGAGCAGTACCAGGCGTGTTTCCCTCCCGATGTGACCTATGTTGCCGACCACGCAAAACGCGCCACCTCGGAATTCCCCATCGCACGCGGGTTTTACTATGGGGTTGATTACACGCGCGGTGTGGACCTTCGCTGGTACAGGAACATTCCCGTGCCCACATCCTATATGGTTCCCGAGTCGCGCTACGACTTTTTTGGCGGTTACGACCACGCGCGGCAGGCGGGATTCGTTCATGTTGCCGACCAGCACGTCTCTCCGGGCAAGAAGCTCTGGACCTGGGGAAATGCTGAGTTCGGATACGCCTGGGACCGGGAACTGACCGATACTGACGGCCCTTACGTCGAGCTGATGGCCGGCGTCTATACCGACAACCAGCCGGACTTCGCATGGCTTCAGCCCTACGAGACGAAGACCTTCCGGCAATGCTGGTATCCCATCCGCCAGATTGGTCCTGCTGTAAATGCCAATTGGAAACTCGCCTTGAGCTTGGACACCGACGGTGGACAGGGCAAGTTTGGCGCCTGCGCCGCGGAAAGACTGCCGGGAACCAGAGTGATTCTCTCCTCCGGGACAAACGTTCTCTTTGAACAGACTGTGAATCTTGATCCCGTAAAGCCTCTTGTTGAGCGGCTGGATCTTCCTGCAAACGCTAAGCCGACGGATCTGCTGCTCAGAGTTGTCGGGAGCGATGGCCGGGAACTGATTCACTATCGGCCGGAGGATCTTAAAGGCAAGCCGATCGGGCAACCGGCCACGGAGCCTCCACCGCCGGAAAAGATCGAGACGAACGAAGATCTCTTTCTGACCGGCTTGCACCTCGAGCAGTACCGGCATGCAACCCGGTATCCGGATTCGTACTGGCGTGAAACGCTCGACCGCGATCCCCATGATGTTCGCGCGAACAATGCCCTGGGCCTGCAGCATCTGCGCAGGGGACAATTCCAGGAAGCGGAAGAGCACTTTCGTCGTGCGATTCTAAGACTGACCCGTTGGAATCCGAATCCCTATAATGGGGAGGCCTACTACAACCTGGGCCTGGCTCTGAAGTTTCAGCACCGCCTTGACGAATCTTACCCGGCCTTTTACAAAGCAACGTGGAACTACGCATGGCAGAGCGCCAGTTACTTTGCGCTTGCAGAAATCGATTGCTCGCGCAGCCGCTATGAGACTGCGCTTGAACATCTTGAACATGCGCTGGCCGTCAATGCGCCGAATCTGAAGGCGCGCAACCTCATGTCCGCCGTCCTGCGACGGACCGGGCAGGTGGATCGGGCCGAAGAGCTGGCGCAGGAAACAGCCCTTCTAGACCCGCTTGATTTTTGGTCCCGGAATGAGCTGGCTTTGGCATGCATGGCCAGGCAGGATGACAAGCGAGCGGAGAGTCTGGTCGAGGAACTGCGGCATCTCATGCGAGGGGATGTGCAGAGCTATCTGGATATCGCCTTTGACTATTCGAATGCCGGATTATGGGAGGAGGCGCAAGAACTGCTCGAATGGCTGCTCCCCTCGAATGGCGAGCCGGGTTCGGTCTATCCCATGGTTCTGTACGCGCTGGGCTATTTTTGCGAGCAATTGGGCGATGAGAAGAAGGCTCGTGATTTCCGGCGTCGTGCTTCCGCGGCGTCACCTGACTATTGCTTCCCGGCGCGCCTGGAAGAAGCGCTGGTTCTTGAAAGCGCTCAGGCCTCCAACCCGGAAGATCCCAAAGCCTTCTACTATCTCGGCAACCTGCTTTACGACAAGAAGCGCTACGAAGAAGCCATCCGCAACTGGGAGAACTCCTGCGAGCTGGCCCCTTCCTTCTCGATCCCGTGGAGAAACCTGGGCATTGCTTACTACAACGTACGCCACGATGCCGGGAAAGCCGTCGAGGCTTATCGCAGGGCGTTCGAGGCCAATCCTGCTGACGCGCGACTGCTCTATGAAATGGATCAGTTGTCGAAGCGCACAGGAGCTTCACCCGAAGCTCGCTTAGCGATCCTTGAGAAACGCCCTCATCTGGTTGAGCAGCGTGACGACCTGACCATCGAGCAAGCCACGCTCTACAATCAGACCGGCCAGCCAAAGAAGGCGTTGCAGATCATCCTGACGCGTCGTTTCCATCCCTGGGAGGGCGGAGAGGGCCTGGTTTCAGGCCAGTACATCTGGGCGCACGTGCTGGTGGGGCTGGAGTGTCTCAAGGCAGGAAAGGCGCGGGAAGCGCTGGAGCATTTCGAGGCGGCACAGCGTTACCCGGAGAATCTAGGCGAAGGGAAGCATCTGCTGGCACCTGAAAACCATCTTCACTATTTTGCCGCTCTTGCCCATGAGGCGTTGGGCGAACTGGAAGAGGCGAAGCGCTGCTTTGAAAAAGCAGCTCAGGCCGGCATTAATCACTCGCCCATGATTTATTATCAGGCGCTGGCGCTGAGAAAGCTGGGAGATGAGAATGCTGCCTGCAAAACGCTCCGCGAGCTTCTTGATGACGCGACGCGGCAAGAGGCCGTGGAGGTTAAGATCGACTACTTTGCGACCTCGTTGCCTAATTTCCTGCTTTTTGAAGATGACCTGCAGAAACGCAACCGGATCGATTGCCTGTTCCTCGCCGGCCTGGCCCAATCCGGTCTCGGGCAGGGGAAACAGGCCGAAGAGAAGTTCCGGCAAGTGCTCGCGCTGGATATTAATCACCTCTGGGCCCGGTTGGAGTTCGGCAGACTGGCGCCGTCGGAGAAGAATTTCAAATGAACCTCACTTCGCCCAAAATAGATGCTACCGGTGTTCAGCGGGAATATAGCACCGCCTACGTCTGGATCATTTCACTGGTGGCGGGCCTGGGCGGGCTCCTTTTCGGATACGACTGGGTGGTGATCGGAGGAGCAAAGCCCTTCTACGAGGCCTTCTTCCATCTGAGTGACGCGTCGCAACAGGGATGGGCGATGAGCTGTGCGCTGGTCGGCTGCCTGCTGGGCGCGGCGATTTCCGGCAATCTCAGTGACCGCTTTGGCCGCAAGCGGTTGCTGATTCTGGCCGCCTCGCTGTTTGCCATCTCTTCGCTGGGCACGGCGTCGGCGGAGACTTTCGGCGCTTTTGTGCGATGGCGCATCAGCGGAGGCGTGGCGATCGGCCTGGCGTCGAATCTGTCACCCATGTACATCGCCGAAGTTTCTCCCGCCGCGTTGCGCGGAAAGCTGGTTTCGCTTAACCAGCTGAATATCGTGATCGGCATCCTGCTGGCCCAGTGCATCAACTGGCTGATCGCAAAGCCTGTCCCCGCGGGCTCGACCGTTCTGGACATCCTGCACTCGTGGAACGGCCAGTACGGGTGGCGATGGATGTTTGGAGTGACGGCCGTGCCGGCGCTGCTGTTCTTTGTCGGCATGCTTGCCGTTCCGGAAAGTCCCCGGTGGCTGGCGAAGGCCGGCCAGCATGCCAGGGCCCGGCGCGTTCTGGTAAAAGTCGGAGGGGAAGCGCACTGCACACGCGCGCTGGCCGAGATCGAATCGAGCCTGCAAGGTGAAGTGCGAAGTCCGGGTTTAAGGGACCTGATCGATCCGACCCTGCTGAAGGTGCTTCTGCTGGGAGTGGTTCTGGCGGTCTTCCAGCAGTGGTGCGGCATCAATGTGATCTTTAACTACGCTGAGGAGGTGTTCTCCGCGGCCGGCTACAAGGTGTCCGACCTGCTGTTAAACATCGTGATTACCGGAGCCGTCAACCTCATTTTTACGATCGTGGCCATTGGCGTGGTCGACAAGGTGGGACGCCGGAAGTTGATGCTGATGGGCTCGGCAGGCCTTGCAATCATCTATACGATTCTTGGTGCTGGTTACTACGAACACAGCCATGGAATTCACATGCTCTTGCTGGTGGTCGCGGCAATCGCATGCTACTCGATGTCGCTGGCCCCGGTTACCTGGGTTGTGATTTCGGAGATTTTCCCCAATCGTGTTCGCGGCACGGCGATGTCAGTTGCTGTGATGTCGCTCTGGGCCGCCTCTTTTATCCTGACTTATACCTTCCCCCTCCTGAACCACGGCTTCGGCGCCGCCACGACGTTCTGGATCTATGCGGGGGTCTGCGTGGCCGGCTTTGCGTTCATCAAGCGCCGTCTCCCCGAGACAAAAGGCAAGACTCTGGAGGAGATCGAAAAATCCTGGAAGAACTAGTGTAGTGTCCAACAAATAGCTGGACACTCGTCGCGATTCGGTTTATGCTTGGGCATGTTCCGAAAACTTCCCGTATTG
>JAKASH010000402.1 GCA_021828225.1 Acidobacteriota bacterium
GCTGTTTTTTGAAGTTCCTAACGCATGGTTCATGCTACGTGAGGGATCGGTTTGGGACGTGATCTACGAACACTGCTCATATTTCTCGCCCCCACCCTTGGCGCGTCTGTTCAGTCAGTGTCAGATAACGGTCGACGAGGTGCGGGAGGATTTCGGCAGACAATACCTGTGTCTCCACGCAACGAGCGGGGATGAAAGGGCAGTCAAATCAGGTCTCGAGCAAGAGGCCCTCGCACGCATCGTGGACGCTGCCGCAGACTTCGGCAAGACGTACCAGCAGAAAGTCGACGAGTGGAAGGACAGACTTGAGGTCTTCCGGAGACAGGGGAAACGGGCAGTGATCTGGGGGGCGGGCGCGAAAGGTGTCACTTTCCTGAATGCCGTGGGAGAGTCGGGCGTCGAGTATGCAGTTGATCTGAATCCACGCAAACACTCGCGTTTTATCCCGGGGACCGGCCAGCAGGTCGTGTCGCCATCGTTCCTGCGCGAATATCTCCCCGATGTCGTGTTGGTCATGAATCCGATTTACCGTGATGAAATTGAGGACCAAATGCGGGGTCTAGGTATTGCGCCGGAGGTGTTGGCCGTATGAGCGAACAATCAGACAAGCCCGCAGGCGATACTGCGGAAATTGCGACGTCAGTCGACAAGCAATCTTCAGGCCGAAGAGGAGGCTTTGTGCCCCGAGTCAGTATCGGCCTCCCTGTGTATAACGGAGAGTCTTTTCTCGAGCAAGCATTGGACTCCCTCCTTAGCCAGACGTATAAGGATTTCGAACTGATCATATCTGACAATGCGTCGACCGATCACACCGAGCAGATTTGTCGCGCTTATGCAGCGCGCGATCATCGTATCCGTTATTGCCGCAACAACACAAACCGCGGTGCTGCATGGAATTTCAACCGGGTGTTCAAGTTGGCACGGGGCGAGTATTTCAAATGGGCCGCCCACGACGACCTGTGCGCCCCGGAGTTCCTGCAGGTGTGCGTTTCCGCTATGGACCGCGACCCCGGAATAGTTCTCTGTTATAGCTGGACACAAATGGTGGACGTGGAGGGCCGACCGCAGCGGAACTATCAGAGCCCGATCAACCTCCTGGGTTCTCCTCGTTCCTACGAGCGTTTTCGCGGCGCAGTCTGTCAAGACCCATATTGTTGTTACGAGGTGTTTGGTTTGGTCCGCACATCTGTCCTGCGGCAAACACCGCTGATCGGGCACTATACCGGATCAGACGCCATGCTATTGGCGGACCTTGCGCTTCTAGGGCGATTTCATGAAGTCCCTTCCTACCTGTTTTTCAATCGGGACCATCCTAATCGCTCTATCAATGCGTACTCGCATGAGTTCCTTCATGTCTGGTTCGACCCGAAGCTGGAAGGGAAGATTACTTTGAGGTTCTGGCGTTGGTTATGGGAATACCGCCGGTCGGTTGTTCGTTCAAGTTTGAGCCGCAGGGAGCGCCTTCGTTGCTATCCTGCGTTATTCTCGTGGGTTAGGAAAAACTTCAAACAGTTAGCTGTTGACTTTCGTGTAGCCGGGATGCTGTTACTCCGAAGGATCTCTCCGAGAACAGGTGAGTTGGTATCTCGAATTGTGCACGAAGGGCCGCGGGCCTTATTTGGAACGACGAATGGCCTCCAACGGTGAATTAATCCGTGCTTCGTGAGGAATTTGTTTGTGCATCATGTACACGAGGTCGCACCGGGTGGGTTGACTGAAGATATACAGGATCATGATGAAATGACATTTGAGGAACTGGATTTTTAAAATGATTAAGGAACAGGTGTACGAAAATGCAGCGCAGCAAACGGACCTCAGGGTGAAAGCGATCACGTCGCCCGATCCTCGCGAACTGGAGAACATTCCGGTCGTTCGGATCGAGCCTTCCCACGGTTGGGCCTCGTTGGGCTTGCGAGAACTGTGGCGTTATCAAGAGCTCATTTACTTTTTCGTGTGGCGGGATATCAAGGTGCGTTATAAGCAGACCGCGCTCGGCGCCGCGTGGGCTATTATCCAGCCTCTCATTGCCATGTTGATTTTCAGCGTGTTTTTCGGTAGGCTGGCCAAGGTTCCTTCTGAAGGGATTCCTTATCCCCTCTTTAGTTATGCGGCGCTGGTGATATGGGGTTTCTTTTCCTATGGCCTCAGCCACGGGGCGGGCAGTTTGGTTGACAGCGCTGACCTGATCAAGAAAGTATACTTCCCTCGTTTGGCAGTCCCGATCGCAGCGGTATTGGCCGGGATTGTAGATTTTGCTCTTGCCTTTGGGGTGCTTCTCGCAATGATGTGGTACTACGGGAGGATTCCCACCACCCACGTGCTGTGGCTGCCTCTGCTGCTGTTGCTGGCGCTGGTAACTGCTTTGGGTACCACCTTGTGGCTTTGTGCTCTGAATGTGCAATACCGTGATGTGAAGCACGTGATCCCCTTTCTGGTTCAGGTCTGGCTGTACGCGACGCCGGTCGCCTATCCCAGCAGTCTCCTTCCTGAACCGTGGCGCACTCTCTACGGTTTGAACCCTATGGCAGGCGTTGTCGAAGGATTTCGCTGGGCCACGTTGGGAACAGACACAGCTCCCGGACCGATGATCCTTGTCTCCTCGATCATCGCTTTCGCTCTTCTTTTCGGCGGCGCTTTCTATTTCCGGCGTATGGAAAGAACCTTCGCCGATGTGGCTTAGGTAAGAACTATGAGAACTCCGGCCATCTGTTTGGAAAACATAGGTAAGCAGTATCGCCTCGGGCCTCGAGAAAGCTACAAGGCGCTCCGCGACGTATTGACTGAGTCCGTTGTCTCGCCCTTCCGGCGGCTAGGCAGGATGCTGACTGGGCAAGGGAACGGCAACGCCCCCCCCAGCGAAACGTTCTGGGCCCTCCGAGACGTTTCGCTGGAAATTAATCATGGCGATGTGGTTGGGCTCATCGGACGGAATGGCTCAGGCAAGAGTACGCTCCTCAAGATCCTTTCCCGTATCACCGAACCCACCGAAGGAAGGGCGGAGGTCTACGGTCGGGTGGGATCGCTGCTGGAAGTCGGCACTGGGTTTCATCCGGAACTGACTGGCCGGGAGAACATCTATCTCAGTGGCGCTATTCTGGGAATGAAGAAGAAGGAGATTACACGTCATTTTGATGAGATTGTGGCATTCGCCGAAATTGAACAATTCCTCGACACTCCGGTCAAGCGCTACTCCAGCGGCATGTATGTTCGTCTGGCTTTTTCCGTGGCGGCCCATATGGAAACGGAAATACTGCTGGTGGACGAGGTGTTGGCTGTAGGTGACGTAGCCTTTCAAAAGAAGTGCCTCGGCAAGATGAGTCAAGTAAACCGCTCCGGTCGCACAGTCCTGTTTGTCTCGCACAACATGGCTGCCGTCGAGAATCTCTGCGCGCGAGCGATTGTGCTTCAGGATGGTAGAACCACTTTTAATGGAACCTCGAAGGAAGGAACGCAATTCTACTTGCGAAGTATGCTCGAGCACGAGCCGCAGATTGATGGCGCCTTGGACGATTTTCGGTGGCTGGAACCCACTCATCGGAAATATCGCAGCAAAGATGAAGTAGTCAGTTACACTCGGCTTGAGTTCCGAAATCAGGCCGGAGAGACGATCCGCTTCGTTCGCGCTGGCGAGCCTCTCGTAATTCGCCTGCATTATCATGCGTACAAGGATACCGCAAGACCTCACTTTGGGCTCACCATCTCCACGGAATTGGGGGCGGAGGTTGCGAACGTGAGCACGTGGCTTTCCGGATGCGAGATACCCGTGCTGTCGCGTGGGGATGGACACATTGACTTGCATCTCGCCTCCTTGAATCTCATGCCAGGGCGCTACTTTCTATCCCTGTGGATTGCTGCAGTGGGTCCGATTTACTACGACAGTCTCGATCGGTGTGTAGGTCTATCTGTGGAAGATGCAGATTTCTATGGCTCCGGGCGAAATCTGGAGAGGTTTGGAATTGTGCTCCTGCCCTGCCAGTGGAGACATCCTGCGTTCTCAGAAAATAGTGGCACGGCAGTGTAGGGAGTGTGGGACTGGGATGCAAATGACTTCTGCGCGGCCAGCCGCAAATGGCATGCGGGGGTGGACACGTATACGAAGACATTTGCCCTCGAGGCAGTGATCAGGATGCACCGCCGGTATGTCCGTTGAATGTTCGACCGGTCAAGCAGGATTCAGGGGTTTAAACCCTCTCCTGGACGGAGGTACAAAATCTACAGGAGGTCACGTTGAATGAAAATTGCTGTAGTGAACCAGCCTATTGGCGCAATCGACCCAATCAAACATAAGGGGTCGATTGGTATCCTCATCTACGAGATCGCGAAAAGACTGGCGGAACATTGTGACGTCAGATC
>JAKASH010000403.1 GCA_021828225.1 Acidobacteriota bacterium
CCTGGCAGTAACGTAGCGCGGCCAGTCGTTCCAATAGTCGCGCTCGTCTTCGTCTTGTGGCGGAGCAGCCTCCGCCGTGGGCGCGGGAGCAGCCGCAAAAGTATCACGTCCTGCACGGGACATAGCTACGCCAAGGATATTTGTCTGGATGAACCTGCGACGCGAGGGCATTCGATTACCTCCAATCCTAACCGGCCGTAACGGCGAACTTCGGCAGAGACTCCGTCCCTGTCAAAATCTTGTCGGCGCTGACAGTGACAAACTCCGGGCGGTACATTCTCCGGATGCAAATCAGGGAACTGGTTTACAAACCTTTTTCCGCCATGGCAAAGGCTCTGAGCATGGCCCGGGCCTTGTTCATGGATTCCTCATATTCGAGTGCGGGAACGGAATCAGCCACGATTCCGGCGCCGGCCTGAAGATACGCCTTGGCGTCCTTGATCAGCACGGTGCGGATAACGATGCAGGAATTCAGGTTGCCGGAAAAGTCGGCATAGAGGACGGCCCCGCCGTAAAGACCTCGGCGCGTGGGTTCAAACTCGTCAATGATCTCCATGGCGCGGACCTTGGGCGCTCCTGTCAAAGTTCCTGCCGGAAAGCAGGCGGCCAGCGCGGCATAGCTATCCGCATCCGGCCTCAGCTTTCCCCGGATCAGCGAAACCAGGTGCATCACATGCGAGTAGCGCTCAACAAACATGACGCGCTCGGGATGGACGGACGAAAACTCTGACACGCGGCCTACATCGTTGCGGCCAAGGTCAACCAGCATGATGTGCTCGGCGCGTTCCTTTTCATCGGAAAGCAAATCTTCCTCGAAGCGTTTGTCCTCTTCTTCGGTCCTGCCGCGAGGCCGCGTGCCTGCAATCGGTCGATACTCCACATCGCGCCCGGCAACCTTGACCAGCATCTCCGGTGACGACCCCAGTACGGTGGTCTTGCCCAGTTGCAGGTAATACATGTAGGGCGAAGGATTGACCACGCGAAGCGCACGGTAAACCTGGAAAGGCGGAACGCGTACAGGAACCGTCAGCCGCTGCGAGAGGACCACCTGGAAGACGTCCCCGGCGCGGATATACTCTTTCCCCCGTTCCACCATTTCCTCGTAGCGCTTCCGCGGCATGTTGGGGCGGACGCGAAGCGCTCCGTGAGGAGGGCGAACATGCGGCACGCGCAAAGGCCGCTCCAGCCTCCGTTCCAGCCGGTCGAGCTGGCGCACGGCATTATCGTATTTCTCGCGCAGATTTCCCGGATCCTCTTCCGTCAGGACATTCGAGATCAAAAAAAGGCGGTGACGGACGTGGTCAAAGGCCACGAGTGTCCGGAAGTACATGAAGATCGCATCGTCCACATCAACATCGGGCTCGACGCGAGCAGGCAAGCGTTCGAGCTGGCGCACGGCTTCGTAAGAGAGATAACCCACCGCGCCGGCACTGAAGGGTGGAAGGCCAGGCAGCTTGACCGAACTGTACCTGGAACCGGCTCGCCTCAGGAAGTCGAAAATGTTACCCGTTTCTTCGATCTGCTGGCGCCCGCGAACAAGAGTAATCCGATCCCCGCGGCAAGTGATCACCTGAAAAGGGTCAACGCCGAAATAGGTGTAGCGGCCAACGCGTTCGCCCCCTTCCACGCTCTCCAGGAGGAAACTGTAGTCTTCCTTGCCGCGCGGTTTGGAGCCCTTGAAAGCCTTAGGTGCGAGTTTCAGGAAGGCAGAAACGGGGCTCAGTAGATCAGCCACGACGGTTCGATAAACAGGGACAACCGTGCCCTGGCGCGCCAGTCGCCGGAATTCTGAGAAATTGGGAGTGATCATTTCCATAAGGGATTTAAGGTTGGACAAGAATATGCTGCCAGCCCTGGAGGGAGACCGTCCCTTCAGGGGCTCAACCTTTGCCTACTTTCTGTCTGAATCTTTCAGCTGAGCGTCATCAGCCTGTTTCAAAGGAGCCCGCCCCGGATGCTCCGCGAGCACTTCGCGAATCAGAGTCTTCAATTCTTCGCGGTCGTCCTGGGAGCGGATCGCGAAGGGCTTGCTTGCCTCCCCAAAGTAGATGCTTCGGTGCGGAAATGGCATTTCAATGTTCAGTTCGTCGAACTTCTTTTTGATGCGGCGGTTCATTTCTCGCCCTACAGTCCATTGCTGACTCGGAAGCGTCTTGAAACGAGCTTTAATGACTACCGCGGAATCGCCAAATTGATCGACGCCCAGGACTTCCAAAGGGGCCAAGATCAGAGACTTGTACTTATCCTCCTGCATTATCTCATCCCCAAGCTGCTTGAGGACCTCAATGACGTGGTCGGTGTCCTCCTTATAGGCGACTCCAACATTAAAGACGTAATAAGAGTACTCGTGCGTCATGTTGGCAAGGGTATTGATGGTCCCGTTGGGGAAAACATAGACTGTCCCGTCCAGCCCGCGGAGGACCGTTGTTCGCAGGTTTATTTGCTCCACCAGCCCACCGGTCCCGTTAATAACGGCGACATCGTTAACCCGAATCTGGTTTTCGAGCAGGATGAACAACCCGGCAAACCAGTCTCGCACAAGGTGCTGCGCCCCAAAGCCAACAGCCAAGCCAATTACTCCGGCGCCTGCCAGAATGGGCCCGATATCGAACCCGGACTCCTTGAGAACCATGACAAAAGCCAGAAGCCAGATTCCCAGGACAACCGTCTTGCGGAAGATGCCGCTGAGCGTCGCAGCCCGCTTTTCCAGCTCAACGTCGGCCTTGCCGTACTGCTTCATCTTTTCGATGATTTGCGTCCTGACGGTGGGGACTGACTTGTGGAAGATCTTGGCAGCGACGTAGGCCGCAACAAGGATGGCGATAATGCGAATGGAGTGGTCCACAATGGGTCCGTAACCGGAAAATACGGGCAGCGAAGGCAATGAAATCAACAGCATGACTTAGCCCTTTCAGAGGATTTGATTGGCCACCCCATTTCAGCCGGACGATCAGGCGCCAAGCCTGAAATCGCGGCTTCTCAACAAGTTAAAGCTTTGGACGGGCTCATGTCAATTGCGGTTCGCCAACCGCAGTCAGCCGCTCGTTAAGAGGAACTACGAAACAGGTGCAGCAAGTTTTGTTGTGAGTCACTGACAACATTTCAAGGGAAGGCCTTATGTGGCATGGTGCTGGTATTGCGTTTGGGAAATGCATTTATCTGTAGCGCCACCCTTCAGGGTGGCAAGCCGGTCATAAAGCCCGGCGCTACAACCAATAGGCGGCTGCCGAACAGGTCATCGAGTTTTTCAAACGCTAGCCCGCTGTGGAGTAGGTCAGAGTTTGGCGGACAGCCTGCTCCATCAGAGCCCGCGGTGCAGCCTCGCCTGTCCAGATTTCAAATTGCCGGGCGCCCTGAGCCACCAGCATTTCCAGCCCGGAGATGGTTACAAGCCCGCGTCCGCGCGCTTCAGTGAGAAACCGGGTTTCCACCGGATAATAGACCATGTCAAAAACAACACGGGTTCGCAATCGCGCAAGGTCAATCGGAACGGAGTCGGTGTGGGGCGCCATGCCGACAGGAGTCGCGTTGATCACTGCATCCACTTCCAAATTGTCGGCACTGTCCCAGGGAACGGCTTCCGCCGTGACGCTCCGGGCAAGCTTTCGCGCCGCCGCTTCCCGCCGGGCCGAAATAAACACATCGGCGGCCTCAGCCCGCAGCGCATAGGCTGCCGCCCGCGCAGCTCCGCCGGCTCCAAGGATCAGGACCCGGCCTCCCGGAAGTCTCAACCGCTTGGTCAGGACTTCAGTCACGGCTGTTGAGTCTGTATTCCATCCCATCCACTTGCCGTGCCGGATCGCCACAGTGTTACACGCGCCAATCTGGGTGGCCATCGGGTCCGTCCAGGCAAGTTCCTTCATAATCGACTGCTTAAAGGGCATCGTAACACTGAAGCCTGCAAATTTGAGTGAACGCGCAAACTTGAGGAAGTCACTCAGCCGGGCTGTTTCACAGGGCAGATAGAGAGCATTCACGCGCTTAGCCTGAAAGGCAATATTCTGCATGGCAGGCGAGAGCGACATGGACGAATGCGTCCCCACCACCCCATAGAGCTGTGTGTTCTCGTCAAGGTGCTCGACATGGTAAACCGACCGCATGCTTTCAGCCGCCAGTTGCCCTCCGGCCACCGCATTGTGGTTCGTTACTGAAGCGTATGTGAAGGGGCATCCCCAGCGGAAAGCCAGGATACGGGAACAGATGCCGGAATTCCCCATCGCCAGAGCAACAAGCATGGGGTGGCGCCTGCGGTTCGCTTTGAGCAATTTCAGAACTTTCAGATTGTCCTGAAGTTCCCGCGCATAACTCGCAATCTTGATGGCTTCGACAGGAAGGCGAGCGAGACGACGA
>JAKASH010000404.1 GCA_021828225.1 Acidobacteriota bacterium
ATGGCCACACCCTTGTAGTTATGAAGATTAAGGAGATGTCCGACGTCGCCGGTCACAAGGTAATCGGCCCGGCCAGCATCCGCTGTCGCAAGAAACTTGTCGTCGTCGGGATCGCTCGACACCCTTACGTCCGGAAGGTCGATCACAAGCTCTGCAAGCTCCCAAAGTATAAAAGACACGTCGAAGATGCGGTCGCCCAACCCGTATCGGTCGCGAATGTATGGGCGGTTTAAGACCTCGATGATCTCCTCGTTGATCGGCGGACTGGATACTAGGATAAACCGCTTTGACCGCAATGCTCTGAGAATGGCGGCTGGGGGACCCTTCGGGCTGATTAAGCCGGAGACGACGACGTTGGTGTCCAGCACGGCCCGGGGCTTACCGGCCATGCCGGACCTCAGCAATAGCCCTTAAAATGTCTGACTGCGCTTGCCTAGGCTTGATCTTTCGATTCTGCTTCCAAATCTCACCAACAGCTTTCCATGGATCATATTTCTTAAGGGCCTTCCGGGCAAGAATCGCTTCCAGGCAGAGCTGATTGATGGAACGGCCGCTTTCAAACGCTTCGCGGGCCAAGTCCTTGTGCAGGTCCGATGGCACACGGATGAGAATTTTTCCGGCATAGTTCCGCATTCGAATCACCTCTAAACAATGATAGCACACTATCATGCTAGCGAGCTACGGGAAAGGCCTCGCTGATCTTAGCAGCGGTTAGTCATCGAAGAGTCCCAATCCAAGCTGTTGAGCCTTTTGCGAAAGGACCACTGAATATGATTCGGTCTATGGAGGAATTTGCCTCGGCGTTCCACGCCGCGCGCTGCGTTTCAACACCGCTTGTCGCGGTACGCACGGCCGACCCGGCAAGTACAACGCATTTCATCATCGAAGCTCTCAAGCAAGGCCAGGAGCTTCCTCCTGTTCTCGGATGGGATGTGATGCGGGGCCTCTACGCAATTACCAAAGACAGCAATGACGAATTGGCGCGCGTCCTCGGCGACCGCGAGGCTGCGACGGTCGGCCCGGCGGACGCGTTGCTCTTGGCCCGCCAACTTTCCGAGGATGCCCTGCTGCTTTACGCGAACGCACACCGCTTTTGGAATGAATCGAGCGTCATGCAAGCGATCTGGAATCTCCGCGGTGCCTTTAAGGCGAACGGTCGGATGCTGGTGCTCTTGGCCTCGCCCGGCGCCACGCTGCCGGCCGAACTTTCTCAGGACGTGTTCATCCTGGACGAGCCTTTGCCGTCCGCAGAGGACCTGAAGCGCATTGTGCGCGGAACATTCAAGGATGCAGCCCTCGATGAACCTGACGGTGGTCTTATGAATGGGGCGCTGGACGCACTGATTGGCTTGGCGGGGTTTCCGGCCGAGCAGGCGCTTGCCATGTCGCTGGTCGGCGGAAAGCTTGACGCGGAAGATCTGTGGGACCGGAAACGACAGATGATCGAGCAGGCACCCGGTCTCTCGGTTTGGCGCGGCGGTGAGACCTTCGACGGGTTGGGCGGATTGGACAATGTGAAACAATTTTTGCGAGCGGTCCTCGCGGGCGTGGATCCGCCAAGGGTGATCGTTTTCATTGATGAAATCGAAAAGGCGTTTGCGGGAACCGGGACAGACCTCTCGGGTGTGAAGACCGAAATGGCCGGCACGATGCTCACCTGGATGCAGGACCATGAGGCCGATGGGTCGATTTTCATAGGTCCACCTGGGAGCGCGAAAAGCGCAACGGCCAAGGCTACCGGCAGCACCGCGGGTATTCCGACGATTGCCTTTGATCTGACGGCGATGGAGAGTTCGCTCGTGGGAGCGTCGGGAGAGCACTTGCGGACTGCGCTCAAGGTGGTTGAAGCCGTCTCGCAAGGAAGGACGTTGTTTATCGCGACATGCAACTCCATCACCAGCCTGGCGCCGGAACTGAGGCGGCGATTTACGCTTGGCACGTTCTTCTTTGACCTGCCGAGGGCCGAAGAGCGCGAAGCGATCTGGGGAATCTATTTGAAGAAGTATGGAGTGTCTGGGGAACTTCCCGACGATGGGGGATGGACCGGAGCGGAAATCAAAGAGTGCTGCCGAAAGGCTTATCGCTTGAAGATGAGTCTGAAAGATGCAGCGCATTACACCATCCCGGTTTCCCGGTCGGCCGCTGAGCAGATCAAGACGTTGCGGCAGATGGCTTCGGGAAAATTTCTCAGCGCTTCCAAGCCGGGCGTTTACCGGTACGAAGATGAAGCGGAAGGCCCCGCACGGCGCATGATTCGTCTCAACGAGCCCCTCACTATTCTTACGCCGCCAGTCGGCGAAGCGTAAGTCTTCCTGCCTAAGCGCCGGCAGACCGACAATTCGTTCGCATTACCAGACTTTCTTTTTGGAGGATTCAAGTATGGCAACAGCATCCGCCGTCCTAGACCTTCGAAGCCCCGGCGAAGACCTGGCTCGCAAGACCGTCTTCGTAAAGCTCCGCCTGGGGCTCCCGGGCAACAGCCGCAAGGTGAGTTCCGCCCAGGTCGAAGTGGACGCAGACAAGCGGCTCGTGAAGGTGAGCAAGACGCTTCTCGACTCGCCGGAGCTCGAAGCCGTGCGCCGGTTGGACGGCGAAATTCGCCGTTACCTCTATGGCGTTTGTCTCCCGTTCGAGCCGGGCATCCACTTGCTACCGATTCCCTTGATCGAAACCGTTGACGCAAGCCTGCGCGAATTTGCTGCAAAACGGCACGAGCTAGCGGAAGTGTTTCTGACGGCCTACCCTCGGCTTTGCGCGGAAGCGGCATCACGGTTGCGCACGCTCCACAATCCGCTGGATTATCCCCCCGTCGAGGAAGTTCGGTCGGATTTCAGCGCGACGTGGCAGTACGTCAGTTACGGTGTCCCCGAACAGCTTCGGGATGTCTCGGAGCGAATGTTCCAGGACGAACGTGAGAAGGCCGCCCAGCGGATGTCGGAAGCCTACACGGAAGTCCGGCAAGTGTTGCGGGAGGCTATGGTGGAGTTGGTTGCTCACCTCCGGGACCGGCTCACGGACCAACCGGACGGAACCCCACAGCGCCTTCGCGAGTCCACGGTCCAGAAGTTGAGAGAATTTCTGGACACGTTTGACTTCCGCAACGTCACCAATGATGAGGACTTGAAGGAACATGTCGAGCGGGCACGATCGCTCCTCACGGGGACGACTACCGACGCAATCCGCAACACTTCCGAGTTGCGCGCGAAGGTTCGGGAGGGTATGGCGGAGATCGCCGCCCGACTTGAGCCGATGCTATCGGATCGCGTGGGACGGAAATTCCGGTTCGAGCCCCGAGGTGAGGAATGACGCGGCTCGTTGATCGCCGGAGACGGCTCGTGTTGGAAACCCCGTTCTTAGTCGGGAAGCGGCCCCTTGTGGTTCTTGTTGAGCCGCCGGGACTTCGCCTTCGTCCGAAGGGGCATCGCGATAATTTCCCCATCACATGGGCGCAAGTTTGGAATCGGGCCGCAATCATTGCGGCAGAGCAGAGGAGAGCTGAGCGTAGCAAGCGAAGTTCAGGAAAGAGTGTTCACGAAAGGAGAAAAAACAGTGAGCGTAAATAAGGTGATTCTATTGGGATTTTTGGGCAAAGATCCCGGGCTGAAATACACCGCGTCGGGTACCGCAGTCTGCCGCTTCTCGCTGGCGACGAATGAAACTTTTAAGAACAAGGCCGGCGAGGTCCAAAAGAGAACCGAGTGGCACTCGGTAGTCGCGTTCGGGAAATTAGGTGAGATTTGCGGGGAGTACCTGGCCAGGGGCAAATCCTGCTACATCGAAGGAGCCATTCGCTCTGGCAAGTGGACGGATCGCGACGGTAACGAGCGGAAATCGTACGACATCGTTGCCCGGTACATGCAGATGCTTTCCCCATCTGCCAATGGCAACGGAGCCAAGCCGAAAGCGGCTGCGCCCACTCAAACGTTGCAGCGTTCCGAAGAAGACAATCCGTTCCGCCAGGGCGAAGCAAGTGACATTCCTTTCTGACTCACAAAATCGCTGGAGTGGCTACCGCCCCTCCCGGCTGTTGGTTGCCTGGAGACCTTGGGGTTGCTGGGGTGAACGGCCGCCAATCCCGTTCATAGGATTTCCTCCAGAGCAAGAATCGATCTTAATCGGAAGTGCTTGCGAATGCGATTGACAAGAGCAACCCGGAGCTCCTGCTCATCGGCGAACAAACCGCAAAGCCTCGTCAGGCCATTCTTGCCTCCACGCCCAGCTCGAGCAAGTATGGCGGTAGCCAAGTATGGCGCCGTGGTGTCGGATGCCTTTACTGTCCTGGTTCAGCCGGAAATGGAGTGCTGCGGTTTTTGATAAGCTAGATTTTCCGCCTTGGGGGC
>JAKASH010000405.1 GCA_021828225.1 Acidobacteriota bacterium
TCGCGGAAAAAACGAATGCACGAAGCAACCGGCAGAGCTTTTCCGCGAATCAAATTTGCTTGTTGTGACCTTAGATCGATGCGCCCCTTTGCCGTTCGCCGGCGTGGTGAGGCCTGCGGCAGAAAGGTTGAGAGCCACCCTCGAGAAACCCGACCACTCTCAACGTTCAGATTCCAACAAAAGAGATGAGGGCTCTGAGGGGCGAAAGAAAAAAGAAAATGGATTCAAACACTGATCACCAAGAGCAGGGGAACAATTAGCCGCAAAGCATAGTTGCCAGTGCCGACCGGAAGGAAGGTGGATGCGCAGAGACCGCCAGTCTCCACGCATCCCTAGCCATAACGACCAACGCGTGGAAACGGAGAGAACGTCATGGCCTTTGGAAAGTTTACCACAAACTTATCTCGCCTATTTCGCCAACCCCGCAATAGTCTTATTGACTTTGGGTCGGAGGCTAGGAGCGTAGGTGCTCCTGCCCTGGCTGATTCCGTATTGTCCCGTGCTGATTGTTGCCTCCTGACATTGCAGCAACAAGGCCAATACCGAACTTCGGCGAACGCCGGTGCGAAAGTTTCACTTCGCGCTTAGGAGCAGGAAATATGACTGGAAGAAGAATCTTTGCGCGAACATCTGTTATTGCCATCTTACTTGGTTGTTTGAATGCGCCGGGTCTCTTCGCTACCCAGAAGAAGAACAACCCGCCTGATCCGATCAACCGGGTGCTAAGTCAGGGTGTTGACAAGATCCCCGCAAAAGGGAACCTCGGCGTTCCCCGGCTTCAGCGGCGCAATCCGCGCTACGAAGTCGAAAGCGGGGACGAAATGACTATAAATTTCCCTTACACGCCCAATTTCAACCAGACGGTCACGGTCAATCCGGATGGGTACATTACTCTCCAGGATGCCGGCGATATTCACGTTGGTGGTAAAACGATACCCGAAATCAAAGAGCGCGTGAAAGAAGCTTACGCCAAAATCCTCCGCGACCCGGAAGTCTCCATTGATCTGAAGAAGTTTGAGAATCCGTACTTTCTTGCCCTGGGGCAGGTTCACCGTCCGGGCAAATATAAACTGGAAGGTGACACCACAGTGGCCGAGGCGATCGCAATGGCAGGTGGGTTCACTCCAAAGGCGAAGCACAACGATGTGCTGCTGTTTCGCCGCGTCTCCAATAACTGGGTTTCCGCAACCAAGGTCAACCTGAAACATATGCTGCGTTCGGGAAATTTAAGCGAGGACTTGCAGTTGCAGCCCGGCGACATGGTCTATGTTCCACAAAACATGATCTCGAAGGTCAAGCCTTTCCTCCCATGGCCTTCGTTGAGCTATTACATCCGCTGAGAAAAAGAGGAGCCCTGCAATGGAACAACAGAGCATCACTCCATATACCGGCGTCCAGCGCGCTCCGAATACGGTTCGGGAAGTGCTCGGAATCCTGTTCCGGAACCGGCGGGTGGTTGTGGTTGCATTTCTGGCGACTTTTGCGGGAGTTGTCATCGCGGTGTTGCTATTCGGAGTTAAATATCAGGCGCAGACAGAAATCCTGGTCAAGCATCAGCGCTCGGATAATGTTGTTTCGCCCGACGCGAAGACCGGCCCGGAGCAAATCAGCGACCATGCCAGAGAGCGTGATATCAACACGGAAGTGGCGCTGCTCCAAAGTGGGAATATACTCTCGCAAGTGGTGAAAGAATGCGGCTTGGCTTCCTCTCATCATCATTTCTGGAGCAACTGGCTTCCTTCCTGGGGAGGACAAGAATCGCAGACTGCCAAGGCGGTCAGAAAGCTACAAAAGCATCTTGAAGTGGACCCGCTGCCGGATTCGAATATCATTCAGGTTCGCTATACCTCGCATGATCCGAAAGAAGCGGCGCGCGTCCTCAGAACACTGGACAAGCTATACATTGCCAAGCATGTAGCGGTCTATCGCCCTGCCGGCGTGCTAAACTTTTTCCAGAAAGAAATGCGGCATTACAAGACGGAGCTTTCCAGCGCCGAAGCTCAATTGGCCAGTTTCAATACCCAGCAGGATGCGCCAGCGCCTGACGTGGAGAAAGATCTTGTCCTGAAGCAAGCGACCCAGTTTGGCGGGCAACTGCAGCAGACTCGCGCGGACATTGCCAGCACCGAAAAACAGATTCGAGCGCTCGAAGCTGAACTCGCTAAAACTCCACCTCGGATCGCGACTCAGCACACAACGGCCCAAAACTCTCAGTTGATGGCGGATCTCAAGTCATCTTTGCAGACTCTTGAGATCCAGCGCACCGCCCTGTTGTCAAAGTATCAGCCTACGTATCGGCCTGTGAAAGAAATTGAAAAACAGATCGCACAGGTGAAAGGCACCATTGCTGCTACGGAAAAGAACCCGATGCAGCAGGAAACCACGGATCAGAATCGAACCTACGAGATGTTGCAGTCTGAACTTGCCCGGTCAAATGCGAAGCTTGCGGCATTGCGCGCACAGGCTGCCGCAATGGCTCCTGTCGTTCAAACCTATTCCCGGCAAGCTCTTCTCATGGACCAGAAACAAATCAAGCAGCAGGATCTGGTTCGCAACATCCAGACCGCACAACAGAGCTATCTCCTCTATTTCAAGAAGAGTCAACAAGCCCGCATTTCTGACGCGCTGGATCGCAAGAGGATTCTCAATGTGGCCGTTGCGGAAACCGCGGCAGTCCCCGCGCTTCCTGTGAATTCACCTTCGGTTCTGATCCTTGCAGGCGGCATTCTGGCGCTCATTGTCAGCATGGGTTCAGCCTTTACGGTGGACTACCTGAATCCTTCGTTTCGAACTCCGGACGAAGTCATCCGGTATCTCGATGTACCCGTTCTGGCGGCGTTGCCGAGATATGGTGGGGCTCCGAGGTTTGCCTTGCCTGGCGGGAGTAACGGGAAATCGCCGCGTCTGGCTTCGCCTGGCGATGCTGGACATCGAATATTCCCGTTGGATGGCAGCGAGAGTCTTTAGGAGATCCGTGTGTTCCTTCGGTATTACAATTTGCGCGAGCAGCCCTTCGGCATGACCCCGGACCCCCGGTTCCTGTACCTGAGCGCCTCGCATCGTGAGGCACTTGCCTCTCTGATCTACGGAATCGAGACAGGACGAGGGTTCGTGGGACTGATTGCCGAGCCAGGGATGGGGAAGACCACGCTGTTGTTTCAGCTCATGGAGCGGCTGCAGAATTCTGCGCGTACTGTTTTCCTCTTCCAGACGCAGGCCAATACGCACGAATTCCTCTCCAATCTTATTGCGGACCTCGGTCTTGATCCCAGTGGACAGGACGTTGCCTCTCTGCAACGGCAATTGAACGAAATCCTGATCCGTGAAGCCCAGATGGGCAGGCAGTTTGTTCTGATTATTGACGAGGCGCAAAACCTTGAGAATTCCGTGCTCGAGTCGGTGCGGATGCTGTCTAACTTCGAAACCTCGCGCAGCAAGCTCATGCAAATCGTGCTTGCAGGACAACCTCCCCTCGCGGACAAGCTGGCGCGTCCGGAACTAGAGCAACTGAGGCAGCGTGTCTCCATTATCTGCCGGCTCGATCCGTTCACCAGGGAAGAGGTCGCCGACTATATCAGCCACCGGCTTAAGACGGCGGGTTACAATGGCGGACAACTGTTTACGCCGGAAGCGCTCTCGATCCTTGCCGAACAAAGCGGAGGGATCCCGCGCAACATCAACAACCTTTGTTTCCATGCGCTTTCACTGGGCTACGCAGAAGGGCAAAAGAATATTGGCCCCGCCATTATGGAGGAAGTCCTAAACGACCTGAACCTGGATTCTGTGAAAGACCGTCGTGCCCATCATCAGGCCAAACACGGTGAAAGGCATAACGAACTTGGAGGCCTGGAGGGCGTAACGCTTAACGGTGGCGCACGTGCCGAAGAAGACGACGAATTCAGAATACTCTTCCGGGGAGCCGCGCACCCCTCTTCATCGGCCCGCCGCGGAAGTGTGGCAGGGGGCAGGCGACCGACACCTAAGAGCCCGCGTTGGCTGTTCTGGGCTGTTGCCTTGCTGACTTTGGTACTGGCGGGAGAAGTGTTCTGGGCCTACATTCCCACGGACACTTCACCCCATGCCATCACACAATTCATCGATGCAGCTGTGGGGCGAGCAAAGCAGGTTGCCCTGAAACATCAACTCCTGAAGGAGAACGGGTCCCATGCACAGAAAGAGCCGAAGCCCACGTTTGTCAACTCCAATGCCTCCAATTCTGATGGCTTAAGTCAGAGACAGGGTGTCAGTTCGCCGGATGCGTCAAATTCAGTGAACGTCGCTCCCAGAGCGCAACAGTCCAACGCCCCTTCCGATGAGAAAGCCGGGGATACCT
>JAKASH010000406.1 GCA_021828225.1 Acidobacteriota bacterium
AACTGTTTAAAGCGGCCTGAAACATGTGGCCGCCCGAACTAAACTCCCCATAATCGAAGGCTGAATTGAAGCACCCTGCCACCAACCCCAGATAAGTCGCCTTCACGCTCACTCGGCCATATGCTGACCCAGTGGCCGTGTTCCCTTTGGGACGGATGTTGCTCAGCCCTGCTTTTGTTCCAGTTCGGCCCATCGAGCATACAGCTTATCCACTCTCTTCTGGGTCTCTTCCATCTGCGCACAAGTGACCTGAAGCCGCGGCGCGTCACTCATGATCGCGGGATCTTCCAGCCTCGCACGCTGGACGCTAAGCTCCTGTTCGGCCTCGGCGATTCTCTTTTCCATGAGAGCAAATTCGCGCGCCTCCAGGTATGAGAGTTTTCTTTTTGCCGGCGTGTGCGGGGCGCCGTCGGGTGAGGAAGCTGAGCGTGGGTCTCCCGCCGGGACGCCCCGCGCCTTCTTTGCCTGCCGCGCGCGCTGCCAAACGTCCCATTGTGAGTAGTCGCCGAATTGTTCCGCTCCGCCCAGACCATCGAGGCCAAGAACGACTGTCGATACGCGGTCCAGCATGAAGCGATCGTGCGTAACCAGTACCAACGCTCCACGATATTCCAGCAGGCTCTCTTCAAGGATTTCCAGGGTCGGGATATCCAAATCGTTGGTGGGTTCATCCAGCAACAACACGTTTGCCGGTTGGAGCATGAGCTGCGCGATTAATACGCGTGCCCGTTCGCCTCCGGAAAGCCGGCCGACCGGCTGGTTCAGGTCGTCTGCACCAAAGAGGAATCTTGCCGCCCAAGCGGCCACATGAATCACTCGCTCCTGATAAATCACCGAATCGCAATCCGGCGCCAGGGCACGGCGTAAGGTGAGGTCAGGGTCGAGCTCGCGATTCTGGTCGAAGTACACAATCCTCAGCGCGTCAGCCCGGCGAATCTTGCCGCCGGTCGCTTGGATGTCGCCTCGCAGCAGGCGAAGTAGCGTGGTCTTGCCGCTCCCATTTTGCCCCACCAGCCCCACTCGCATTCCCGACCTCACGATGAAATTCAGGCCTTCGAACAGGGTGCGATCACCGATGGCGTAGGTAACGCCCTCCAGCGCGATCAACTGTTTGGTTTGCCGGTCCGTCGCGGAAAAGTCAATCTTGGCGGTGGCGGTGCGGCTCCGGGAGTTCAGGTCCGCCAACTCGCCGATCATCTCGTGAGCTTTATCGATACGCGCCTTGGCTTTGGTCCGGCGGGCCCGGGGACCCCGGCGCAGCCATTCCAGTTCCGTGTGCATGCGATTGGCGAGCGCATCCTTCCGCTTTCCCTGCGCATCGAGGTACTCTTCCTTCTTCTCGAGAAATCTGCGGTAGTTTCCTTTAACGCGAAACACGCCATCCACATAGATGCGATTGAGTTCGACTATCTCGCTCGCGATATTTTCGAGAAAGTAACGATCGTGGCTTACCACGACGCACGCGAACGCCGCGTTCTGGAGCACGGATTCAAGCCAATGAATTCCGGCAAAGTCCAAGTGGTTGGTGGGCTCATCGAGAAGCAGAATGTCTGCCCGCTGCACCAGCCCCTCGGTAATCATGAGGCGTTTGCGCCAGCCACCCGACAAGGCTGTGGTGGGAGTTTCAAAGTTGACAAAGCCAGCGCGCCCCAGCGCCTCGGCTATGCGGGACGCCCGCTCCACCAGGGGCACTGCCGCCCGTTCAAGTGCCTTCTCGACTACCGTTCGGGCCGTCTCCCCAGGTGCGAAATCGGACACCTGCGCGACATAGCTGAGCCTGCCGCGCTTGCGCGTCGCAACCTCGCCGCTGTCTGGTTTTACGCGACCGGAGAGAATCTGCAGCAGAGTTGACTTGCCTGAACCGTTCGGTCCTATCAGGCCAATCCGGTCGCCTTCCGACACGGTGAGAGCGACATTCTGGAATAGCGATGTCATCCCGTATCGCTTCGATAACCCTTGGGCATTGATGATGGGGGCCAAATTACTCCATGTTCTCCTGGATTGATTTGGGAGGACTCCAAAACTCTGTCCTCATTGGGGGTTCACTTCGATTGTATCGCGAGCTGTCCTTTGTAGGTTGGTATTCATTCGTCCCAAGATCGTAGCGGCTTGTCAGCGGAGATAGAGCGAAATCACTCAACACCTGGATCGTCGCACTCGTAAAGTTATCCCTCGCCAAAACTCATGCGGCTGTAATTTCAACAGGTTAGGGGCGCAGCGTTAACATTGTTAAATGGCATTGTGTAACCCAGGATCGAAGCAGTTTGGGAACCCGATTTGGTTTTGGCGAAGGACAGGGCGGCGCGACATGGGCGGCTTTCGTCAACATAGAAACGGACATTGAATGAAGCCCAAGGTATTCCCAACAAGAGCACGGGGTCCGAACCTTCCCTTCGCGGTAACCCCCTATACTGCGTGAGCATTCCCTCCGTTTCCCGCGCCATCCGTGCCCGTCGCGCCCGGGGATGGCCCGGACCTGCTTTCCCATGCCATCCGGCCGTTCAGGAGTACCCTTCTTAGGCCTGCATTCAGTGACTCTGCTCACACGAGTCGAAGGTACAAGAGGTGACCTCCATCACAGCCAAAGGTGTCGGTTGATGGTCGAATGGTAACTACTTGAGGCTTCCGGATGAAGGCGCGCCATCAGCGGGGAATCTATGCGGTGTCCCTTCCTTGGCAGCCACAAGGTACGCGCGTACCGAATTAACCATCTGGTACAAGCCGTGCCTTCAGGATCTATTTCGTCCCGTGCACATGTCGTGGTGATGCAATTTTGGAAAGTACACAAATGCTAAATCACGAAGATCTAGCCGTGGAGGGGGGCCAACCTGCGAAAATGGCCTTGCGATTGCATTCGCTCTATCACGAAAAAATGCAAACGGCGCCGATTGTGGAATGGGTCCGGCCCTGCTCGGGCGGGATTTTGCGATCTGCATGGCTTCAGAGGTGTCCCCGCACGATGCGAAGCCGCATGGAAGAACCCTCGGCCTTCAATCCAAGCTCTCTCGATGCAGCCACGGGTGTGTCCGGAAGACCGCGAATTGCTTCTTTTAAACCACAGCTATGAAAGGCCATCCACACCGCACAGGTGTCCCTCTCCCTGCTACCACAAAGGCGCACAGGCTTTCCGTAGCTGAAATTCTCCATGGATTTACCACCGGCCCTGAAGGGCTGTCAGAGCAGGAAGCTCGCCGCCGTCTTCAACAGTTTGGACCCAACACACTCGAGAAGACCCGCGCCGAACCCCTATTCCAGAAACTCGCGGCAAACTTTACGCACCTGTTGGCGGTGCTGTTATGGGTGGCGGGCGCGGTAGCCTTCGCCGCCCGCATTCCTGAACTTGGCATTGCCATCTGGTCTCTTAACATCATCAATGGGCTTTTCAGCTTCTGGCAGGAATACCGGGCACAACGCGCCATTCAGGCTCTCCGCCGCCTGCTTCCCCAAAGAGCTTCCGTTATTCGGGGCGGGGTCGAGCGAAAAATTCCGGCCGAGGAGGTCGTGCCCGGAGACCTGCTCCTCCTCAACGAGGGTGACAACGTTTCCGCTGATGCCAGGGTAGTCCAGGAATCCGGCCTCCGCATTGACCAGTCAACTCTGACCGGGGAGTCCCGCCCCGTCCGAAAGGTTCTGGAAGTTCCGGAGGACCATCCGGCCGATCTGGGCGAATTGCCCAACGTCGTCTTCGCCGGAACAAGTGTTGTTGCCGGGCACGGTCGCGCGATTGTCATCACTACCGGCATGAATACTGAGTTTGGCAAGATTGCCTACCTCACTCAAACACTGCTCGAGGAACCCAGTCCGCTGCAAAAGGAGCTTGTTCACGTCACCCGAGTGGTCACCTATGTAGCGGTCGGATTCGGGCTGATCTTCTTTCTTTTGGCACTCCTGCTGGGTACGCTGCCACTGGCCCAAAGCTCTCTTTTTACGCTTGTGATTATCGTCGCCTTTGTCCCCGAAGGTCTATTGCCCACTCTCACTCTCGCGCTCGCCATGGCGGTCCAGCGCATGGCGAAGCGGAATGCCCTGGTCAATCGGCTATCATCTGTCGAAACGCTCGGCTGCGCCACTGTCATCTGCACCGACAAGACCGGCACACTTACCAGAAACGAAATGACCGTCACCGCCCTCTGGGTGCCCGACATCCGCTTCGACGTTACTGGGACCGGCTACACCCCAAAGGGGCTCATCCTTCAGGAGAGTCTTCCGGTTTCTCCCGTGCCTGAATCACTCCGCGAACTTCTCCTGGCTGGCGGTTTCTGCAACAACGCCCGCCTGATACCTGGAGAACAGTGGTCCATCAATGGCGACCCCACGGAAGCGGCAATTCTG
>JAKASH010000407.1 GCA_021828225.1 Acidobacteriota bacterium
CAGGCTGTACTGTGGCAATTTTCGAGGCTGAACTGGGGCTAGCGGGTTATCGCCGACGTCTAACCGAAGGACGTGCGTATCGGCGCACCTCTGCACCCACCGACTTCTTGCATAATATTTCCCTCGGCGATGTGCCGTCTGTTCAAATTTGATCAAAACCCTGATTAAATTGGCTCGCTACTAAATCCGGACAATAAATGGTAGGGCTATGCCCTGATGGTGCAGGCATGGCAAGGGAGCTGCCAACTCCATGACATGAAACGAGCAGTTTTAACTGGCTGCTCCTGGCCGAGAGCCATCTGACGCGGCGACTGTTTGGAAGCATGGTGCGGCGGATCGCCTCGCTGCCCTTGCCAGCCGGGTAGGCGAGCCGACGACCGGATCGGATTTCCGCGAGGAGAGAGGCAGGGGGCCGGCAAAGTGTCGGAAACACGGGTCGAAAGAGGGACGGTTGCGTCCTTTGGGGTTCTCGCGAGAGGCACGCATGGCACCTTCCGTGGCCCGCGAGAGCACCTTGCACTGCAAACTCGACTCACAGCTGTATCGGGCGGCGGTCAGGAGTATCTTTTAGTTCGGCGGAAAGTGGAGAATGGAAATTCCGGATACAGCGAGTCGCCCCGACGGCAAATGACGATGGAGACGACTTGTGTCGCCTTTCTCTTCGGCGCCGCTGTTGGCGTTTGACTGTGAAAGGGGGAAGACGTAAATGAGTAAATTTCGAGTCGGGCTTGTCTTGTTGATTATCGGAGTCGCTCTACTCGTGGTCGGCGGGGTTACCTACACAACTCAGAAGAAAGCCAAGGTAGGGCCGGTCTCCGTCGAGTATCCGAAAGAACATACCATCCCCTATATGCCTGTGGCGGGTGTGATCCTGAGTTTGGCGGGCGGAGCTCTGATGCTTACCGGAGGTACTAAGAACCCTTAGGGCGGATTCGACAAGGAAGAAAACATGGTCCAAAAATTTCAGTGCAGGCTTTTGGCCCCTGGCGGAACATCCCGCTGAAGTTCCGTTGGCCGGCGCGAACTGATTGGAATTGGCTTATCCGCAGGCGGCAGTAGTCGACGGCCGGGAGCGGCTCATGCTTTCCACGAACGAGATCACGGAATCTCGGAGGAGGTAGCGACATGCTCGGAACTGTTTTGATCGTCGTGCTGATTTTGATGTTGGTGGGCGCGTTGCCCAGATGGGGTCACAGCCGAAATTGGGGCTATTATCCAAGCGGTGGGATTGGCCTGGTCCTGTTAATTCTGCTGATCCTGCTGCCCTGGGCCGGCTCTAAAGGCCAGGCGCCCGCGGTTCCGGCTCGCACCCTGACTGTGAGGACGCAAGCCATATTCAACCGTGCATAACGGGGAGCCGGCGTATAGCCGTCTGCCTCCGAAAACAAGGAGGTCAACAAATCATGCCATTGATTCACGTCGTCGTGGTGCTGATCGTAGTTGGGGTTCTCCTCTGGCTGATTAATCGCTTCATCCCCATGGCAGGATCCATTAAGACGATCTTGAATGCTGTCGTGGTTATCGTGGTCATTGTGTGGCTTCTGGAAGTATTTGGTCTGATGAGTTCCATATCCAGTATCCGCGTGGGCAGGTAGCGGAACGTACGTGAAAATGAGAGGGAAAGGCACTATGCCAATGCCCGAACTAGCAGGGTGCAGACCTTCATGGTAGACGCCTTCGTCGGTTCCTCTCTTTGCCCGGTTTGCCCCAGCCGGCCTTCCGTCTTCACCTGTTGGCACCAGCAGCAGATATTGCAGCCCTCCGAGTGAGTGAGCGGAAGAAACAGACAGGACGAAAATCGGTTGCGGGCGCGGTCATGCAATCCGCTCAGGGAAAGTGGCTTCCCAGGCTTTGCAGGCAGGCCGCTTGCCGGCTTCCTTCACGAGAGCGCGCCGGTGGCAAACGACGGTGACAACTGGATCCGTGGGGTTCGATTCATGATTAGGAAAATGAAGGTGTTCATGTTTCTCATTCTGTTCCTCGTTTTGCTCGTGGTCTGGCTTCTAGGATGGGTCGTATTCCACGTGGCGGGTGGATTAATTCACCTGCTACTCATCGTGGCCGTCATCGCCTTGATCGTCCATTTCGCGCGGAGACGGCGGGCTTAATGGCAACCGATGCCGTGAAACAGGATAAGCAACATGAGTGTATTCAGCCTGCAAGACAGCATTAATTGAAATCTATACCGTACGCGATCCAACGCGTCTTAAACTGAGTTACAGGCCGATTCCGGCCAACACCCAAGCAGCGCACGGAGGGCCGGCAATGTCACGATACGGCTTTCCGCCTGACGCCAACGCCTTCCTGTGGACTCAGTGTCATTTTGAGTGATCCCCCAGCACGTCGATCCCGAACTTGGGATCGGATTTGGTCCCGCTGACCTTCACCGGAATTTCGGCCCCTCCGCCCTTTTTCCTGAAGAAGGGAGAGACCACCTTCAGTAGGGCGGACAGCCACGGCGAGGCGACCATTTGGGACAGCGACGCCTTGGTCTGGACCTTCCCCTCGAACTCGAACTGCTGGCCATCCAAAGAATAGATCCCATGCATGTTCACTCGCGCACCCGGTAGCACGTACTCGATGCGAGGGATGTGGATAACACCCTTGTTCAGGGAGAACGCTCCATTCATGTGTGAGTTCACGTCCTTGGCTCCAGGCTTGGCTTTCTTCGGCTCGCCGCGGGCGCGGAGGCTGAGCATGTCCACCTTGTCCTGCACCTTTGGATTGGAAAAGTGAATGCCCAGCAGCGCGAACTTGCCCCGCAAACTCAGTCTTTGCACGATATCTTCTTTGCCGGGCCGGATACGCATCTTTGCCTTCGTGCTGATGACGCCGGTCATAACGGCTGGTTCCGTCTTTACAGCGAGATCGAGAAAATCTTGAACCTGCGCCTGGGGAACGTCGACATCCAATTCGATCAGGTGGCCGCGGCCTTTAATGTTGATCACGGCGCCGCTCGTTGTAAAGCTGGAGTTTCCCAGCTTCGCACTTACGGGTTCCAGATAAGTATCACCGCTGGTGCCGTCTACAATCGCGTGAAAACGCGTATGCAGGGGCATGGGATGACTGGCGGTATCGAGGGAGAAGTCCGGGGTGTCTGTTGTTCCGTCCACAATAATTTTGTCGAGCCGGCCCTTGAAGTCACCGACTGAAGAGAGCATGCCGCCGATGCCTTTGATGGTATTCAAGTCGGCATGGTCGAACGTATAGTGGCCGGACACCGTAGAGTCGCCTGGACTGTCTGCCTGCCACGGCCCGAACAGACCTGTAGCGTGGATCTCGCCGCGCGGAACGGCGTTAGTGAGCGTGGCTTCATACCGCCAGGGTTTGCTGGGGCCAACGTCTTGCAACTCGATATGCTGCAGTTCAAAGTCCTTCGGGTCCTTGTTGGGTTTGGCCGTACCGATAATGAGCCGCGAGTTGTCGCAGATGATCTCGTCGACTAAGATCTTGATCTTGCCAAGGTGTTGCCTGGGCTTTCCAGAAGCCTGCTGCCGCATTTCGCGGGGAGGGATGTTGATTTGGAGACCATTGATATGCACCAGGCCTACATGCATCGGCTTGATGAAGAGCCCGATCAGCCCCGCGTGAAAGGAGAAGTGTTTGACCGCGATGAGGGGCTGACTTGCCCCGGCGGCGACCACATTATCTGGCGGATAAATGCGCAGGCCATTCCCAGAAACTTCCAGTCCGCGCAGAACGGAGACGTTTAGGCTATCCAGCTCAACGCGGCTATTGAACCGGGTGCTCAGAGTTTCCGTGATGCGACCCTTCAGGATGGGACCAGCGCGATGAATCATCACTTCGGCGACAACGCCGAGAGCGAGCACAATGACGAGCGAGGCCATAGCAATCCAGATCCACACGCGCTTTCGAGACATCGATGCCTTTAAAGAAGAAAGATTGTTGGTTTGTTTCATAATCGTCGCGCCACTCTAATTACGAGCTTACAGCACGAAACTCTTCTTTGCAGGATCGTTTTGGAACGAGTTTAACCGGTTGACCCCGTGCAGCCGCCTACTGTTTACCGACGAATCTGGAGTCGCAGACCCTGCTTCTGGCCGAAGCCTCCGACACCAATCCACATTGACGTATTACGGGCTAACCTCCGATTTGATGCCCCTCGGGTCCGGCTGGCCGCCGGCCCGCAGGCAGAATCCCCCGTCTTCAGGAAGTCTCCATCAATTCAAGAGCCCGTCTACTCTCCGCACTCCGGGTGCGCAGTCTGCGCAGGAAGACGGGGGCAGGCGGGCCGCGGAAAAAGCTATTCCCAGAGGCCTTCTCCCGTGGTAGCTTCTTCTTCTCCTGTCCCACTCCCGAGGAGGCGATTCC
>JAKASH010000408.1 GCA_021828225.1 Acidobacteriota bacterium
GGGAGCCACATGGTGAATCTTGTTGTCAAAGCCGAGATATCGCCCGTCGGCGTCGCTGAAGATGCCCGGGATCAGCAGGCTGTGGTAGAGCGCCGTGTAAAAGACACGCTGGTCGTTAGCGCTGCCGCCGGACACCTCAATCACGCTCAACGCCTTGTTCCAGGTGTTCCGGGCATCTTGCCGCACCTCTTTGAAAGTCTTGCCGGCCGATTCCTCTTTCAGATTGTTTTCCGCTCCGGCAAGGTCCACGTACGATATGCCGATTTTGGCCGTGACGGTTTGCGAACTGGAGGAGGACGGCCAGCTCACATACGCGCCAATCCACTCCCCGTGCTTCGTTTGGGTTGCGGTGCGGCTGCTGGCGGCAACGGTCCCCGGCCCTTCGGGTTTGTCCCCTTTCCAGGTTCCGAAGGAGGAGAACGGGTGGCTGAAGCTCATGACGAAATAGACTTTGTACGTTTGCTTGTTGCCGCAGAAAGCGCGGTCCACCACATAGCCGGTGATTTCGTTGTCGCCGTTTACCTGGACATTTGCTGCAGCCGTGTAATTCAGCGTGTGGCTGATCGGAACCAGGATGTTCCCCGCTTTCCCTGCCGGAAAGGTGAATTCCGCGAGGCCGGTCCGGTCGGTCGCGGTGAGCTGGGCATTGATGCCCCAGCGCGACAACATCACTTGGTAATATCCCGGCGAGGCCGATTCCTGGCTGTGTGAATAGGGTGACTCGAAATCAGTCACCGCTGTCTGGACGGGGCCGGAAGTCGCGGTGAAAAACACATCGCCTTCGTTGGGGCAACCGACGCCGCTCATGTGGGTCATGCTGAAGCCCTGGATGTCCGGTTGATAATAGTGATAGCCATACCCGCGGCTTTCGGTGTCCGGGCTCAACTGCACCATGCCGAAGGGCATGGAGGCTCCCGGAAAGAGATTCTGGCTGCCGCCCGGCCCTTTTCCCGTGCCGATGAACGGATCGACGCTGGCCGCGGGCGCGGTCGGGGCGGCGGGAGGGGCCTGCTTCTGCGAAGAAGTGCAGGACGACAGGGAAAAAGATCCCAGCAGCAGTGTCGCGCAGATTACAGCCCAGACGAACTTCATCTGGCTTACTCGGCTTGTGCCGCCTGCGCCGGCCATGCCGGGATGAGACGATTCGGCTGATTGCGGAAATAGACCGCAATTCTTAGGGGTAAAAACGCTGCGTAAGCGTTTCATGAATACCTCCTGAATATAAGATTCAATACTTTCGTAATAAGAAAACAGATGCGGAACTGAAGTTCCTATCCTGAACTTTTAAAATGCTGCTTCTGAAATCCCACAATGCCACAGGATACACCTCCCAGCCTGGCATGCAGCGACTTTTTCCCTCACCTGCTAATCTTGTTTCGCATAAGACGTTGCCTGACGCTCGCGGGGAAGCTTGCTCGCTCCCCCCGCAGCGCCTCAGAGTGTCGGCTTGCCCCGAACCCTCAGGGTTGCTCCTCGCTCAGCGAAGGCGGTGCGTCGTTCGGCGCCGAGCCCCAGGACTTGTCGGGCGTCGTGCCAAGCGCAAACTGCAGCGTGCCGCCCTTGCTGATGTCTCCGAACGGGATCCAGTTTTTCTGCTGTTCCTTCCCGTCGAGCTTCACGTTCTGGATATAGGGTTTGGCCTCCGCATCGGCCGGCGCTTCGATGGTGAAGGTCTTTCCCTGATAGGGAGCGTGCAGGTGGATGACGATCCTGCTGAACACCGGGCTGACCAGTTCATAGGCCAGGCTTGCCGGGTCCACCGTATAGATCCCCATCATGCTCATCACCGCCCACGAGGACATCTCGCCGCAATCGTCGTTGCCCGGAACGCCATCGGGCGCAGTCGTGTAGTTCTCCTGCAGAACGCGCCGAACCACGCGCTGCGTTTCCCAGGGCATGCCGGAAAAGTTGAACTCGAAAGGCGCTTCCAGGTCGGTTTCGTTGTAAGGGTTGTAATACTGGCCGTACCAGCCCGGCGTCTTATAGCTGAAGAATTGCTTCAGGCGCTGGTTGAAGAGGTTCTTGCCCATGGCCTGGATCACCCACGCCAGGTCCGACGGCTCGAGCCACTGGTAATGCCAGCCCGAACCTTCGATAAATCCGTGTTCCTCCTGGGCCGGATTGAAATGGGGGACCCACTTCCCGTCGGCATTGCGCGGGCGGAAGAAGCGGTCCTGATGGTCAAAGACGTTGCGATAGTAGAGCGCCCGCTGGTAAAGCATCTTCGCGTCCTTGGTTTTGCCCAGGTCCTTGGCCAGATCGTAGAGCGAAGCGTAGGCAATGCAGTCTTCCTGAAGCTGCGAGACGGAGCCGTAGCGTATCTTGTCATTCGGAACGTAGTGGAGCTTGTTGATCCACTGGATTCCTTCTTCGCCGACGTAAGGGCGGCCGGGCGGAGGGGCTTCGGTGGCGTCAATCAGCATGCCCTCCCAGGCGGCCTTGATGTTGAATCCGTGCAGGCCGTCCAGCCAGGCGTTGGCCAGCATGATGGTCATGGGGCTGCCCGCCATGGCGCTGGTGGACCGATTGAACAACGGCCGGCGGTCCAGCCAGCCGCTCTGCTGGTACATCAGCACGAGGGATTGAGACATGTCTTCCATGCGCTGTGGCTCAATCAGCGCCAGCAGCGGTATTTGGCTGCGATAGATGTCCCAGCCGGAATAGTCGCAATAGATCAGGTGGCCGGGAGCCACATGGTGAATCTTGTTGTCAAAGCCTATATAGCGGCCGTCGGCATCGCTGAAAATGCACGGCGTCAACAGGCTGTGGTAGAGCGCGGTGTAAAACACACGGCGTTCGCTCGTGCTGCCGCCCGACACCTGGATCACGCTCAGTGCCTTGTTCCATGCCGTCCAGGCGTTCTGCCGGACTTCATCAAAAGTTTTCCCGGCCGCCTCCTGCTTCAGATTGTTTTCCGCTCCGGCCAGGTCCACAAATGAGATGCCGATTCTTGCGACAATGGTTTGCGAATGAGGAGCGGCCGGCCAACTGGCATAAGCTCCAATCCATTGTTCGGGGTGAGTTTGAGTCGCCGAGCGGGTGCTCGCGGCAATCTTGCCGGGCCCTTTCGGCCTATCGCCCTGCCAGGTTCCGTAGGAGGAGAACGGGTGGCTGAAGGTCATGATGAAATAGACCTTGTAGGTCTGCTGGTTCCCGCAGAAAACGCGGCTCTCGACATAGCCGGTGATTTCACTGTCGCCCGCCACCTGGACCTCAGCCGTGACCGTCTGATTGAGTGTATGGCTGATTGGAACCAGGATGTTCTCCGCTTTCCCCGCCGGAAAGGTAAATCGCGCCAGGCCGGTCCGGTCGGTTGCCGTGAGTTCGGCGTTGATGCCCCAGCGCGACAGCAGCACTTGGTAATATCCCGCGGCGGCCGTTTCGTGGCTGTGGGAATAGGGCGACTCAAATTCCGTCGTCGCGGTCCCGACAGGGCCGGTCGTCGCCGTAAAGAACACATCGCCCTCGTTCGGACATCCCGGGCCGCTTCCGTGGGTCATGCTGAAGCCCTGGATGTCGGGCTGATAGTAGTGATAGCCGTAGCCGTGGCTTTCCGTGTCCGGGCTCAGTCGCGCCATGCCAAACGGCATGGTGGGTCCCGGAAACAGGTTGATGCTGCCGCCGGGCCCCTGTCCGGTACCGATCAGAGGATCGACGCTGGCCGCGGGGCCGCTGCGGCCTGCCGCCTGCCCGGCAAGAACAAAGGTCGAAGCTGAAAAAAATCCAAGCAGGAGGATGGCCAGGGTTGTGGCCCGGGCGAGACTCGACCGGCTCTCAGCAGCCGCGCTGGCCATGCGGGGCTGAGGCTGTGGATCCGTTTGTGGAACGAAAGAGCACGTATCAAAGGCAGGAGCACTTTGTAAGCTATGCATGATTATCTCCCGATGATGTAGGAATGAGGACTTTCCTGATGAGGAGAATCACGAGAACTCCGATATCTTCTGAGATTATGAACACCACAGCATACACCTCTCCGCCTGGGTTGCAGAGAGATTTTCCCGCACTGTATTTTTACACCCCGCAGTCAGCGGTCGGCTGCAAAAAATACGGCGGCTATCATTTGCGAACTTCTGCAGGATGAATTGCAGTGGCGAGGGCATCCAAGCCTTCAAGCAGAATGGGCGCGGGCGTGTTGAGGATTTCGTCGCGCCAAGCTCCCAGAGAATTCGCGTGACGCTGGGCGCCAATGAAACGATCCGTGGCCGAGTGGCGTTTCCCATCCGGCGATTTTACCGGAAACTTGCGAATTCCGCGTTCTTCGTGTTAAATCGCGCGAGAACCTTGTAGCATTCGCCTTTCACTGTGCGGTTCCTGCCTTGCCGCAGGA
>JAKASH010000409.1 GCA_021828225.1 Acidobacteriota bacterium
TTATGTTTTTTCCGGTTACCCTCCCTCGTCGAGACAAGTGCCGCGGGCCGCAAGGGCCTACGGCTGGCCGGCGCGGCCCGCGGACGACCCAGCCGGGGTAGCTAGCGCAATAGCGTAGCTTTATCAAGCGTTTTCCGCAACAGGGATTTCAGGAGGCGAGGCTCTCGGCTGGAACCGACTTCGCCCGGGCGTCCTCTTCCTTCACTTCCTCGTGGTAGTCGGGTTCGCTATTGATGGCCCACAGGTCGTGACGGGCTCCGCAGATGTTCTGGGCAGCGCACAGGGCCGTCATCATGGAATGATCCTGGTTGTTGTATTTGTGCATTCCGTTCCGGCCGACGAACTGGAGGTTTCTGAGATTGGCCTCAGCGTAGGCGCGGATGGCCTCGACCCGTTCCATCCAGCCGGGGTCATACATGGGGTAGGCCTTTTGCATTCGCACCACGGTTCCGTCTTCGATCTCTTCGGGACGAACCAAGCCGAGCTGCGCAATCTCGCGGCGCGCCATCTGGATCAGCTTTGAGTCGGGGCTCGACCAGAGTTCGTCGTTTTCGAAGACGAAATACTCCATGCCCAGACAGGTCTTGCTCGTGTCTGGAACCATGGCCGGCGACCAGTTCTTGAAGTTCTGGATGCGCCCGACCTTCACTCCTGGCTCATGGACATAGATCCAGTTGTCGGGCGAAACTTCTTTGCGATTGACGATGAGACTGACAATCAGAAAGTCGCGGTAGCGAAGGTCATTCGCAGCCCGGCAGACTTCTTCCGGCGGGCGCGGGTCAAGTGCGTTGATCAAATCGCGGATGGGCATGGAGCTGATGAAGTGGGTGCCCTCAAAACTTTCATCGCCGTGCGGCCGGCGCGTGATCACGCGCGTCACGTCGCCGCGCTCGTGGCAGATGCGGACTACAGGGCGTTCCATCAGCACCGTGTAGCTTTGCCGGTTGAGCTGTTCGGCCAGCGTCTCCCACATCTGTCCGGGGCCCCGCTCGGGGTAGTGAAACCGGTCGATCAGCGTCTTCGCCTTCGGCGTCTTCGCGGGAAAGAGGGCGTTTCGCACCGCGGTCATAAGCGACAGGCCGCGAATCCGCTGAGCAGCCCACTCCGCCTGAATCGACGTGCACGGCACGCCCCAGACTTTCTCGGTATAAGTCTTGAAGAAGATCTGATAGAGGCGCTTCCCGAACCGGTTTGAGACCCACTCCTCCAGATTATCTTCTTTGGGCGTCGGGAAGAGAGCGGAACGGAGGTAGCTCAGAAGGATTCGGACGCTTTCGACCGGCCCCAGGCCGAACAGAGCGTTTCTCGCCACCAGGGGATAGAGGAAGAACTTCTTGCGGTAATAAATGCGTGAGAGGCGCGGCCGCAACAGGAACTTGTCGCCCAAGGTTCCCCGCCAGATATGGTTGACCTCGTCCCATTTGGTGAAGAAACGGTGCCCACCGATGTCAAACAGGTATCCCTTGTAATTGACAGTGCGGGAAATGCCGCCCACCTGCTTGTCCGCCTCCAGCACCACGGCCGGAACCCGATGCTTTGAGAGCTCCAGCGCAGCCGTCAGGCCTGCCGGCCCGGCCCCGATAATGACCACGGAGGGCTTTTCGGCCAGCTTAATTTCTGCCACATCATCTCCCTTCAACGCTACTGCTACCGGAAAAGCACGAGCTTACGAGCGCCGAAATTCCACATAAACACCACGACACCACTCACACCTTTAGCAAACAGGTAGTAAATGCCAAGCCTTGCCTGGAAGGTCCAGAGGATCGTCTCGTTGAGGCTCAGGCCGAACATGCCAATCAGGGTGAAGATGGTCATTTCGGCCGGCGTGTTCTTCAGCCGCCGGCGCTGAAACACCCATTTTCGGCAGAGCAGGTAGTTCACCCCGACACCGAGTATGAATCCCACAACCCCCGAGATGAGGTAATTCACTTTGAGAAACTGCGTCAGAGAAAAAAGCGTAGACGCGTCGCAGACGAAAGCAAATCCACCTACGACCACGTAGCGAGCGAACTCGCGACGAACGCCGCTCCCAGTCCAGCGTCCGCCACTCCGAAGACCAGTGCCACCCGGAGCAACCTGGCTCCCATTAGCAGAGATTCCGATACCGCTTGTCACTTCGTCCCCATTGAGGGCCGCCTCCGAGGCTGACCCTGGCTGCTGTCCGGTTGGCACACGCACTGCCATCAGTTGTCCCTTACAGTCTGCTGCTGTGCGGCAGACTTCACCTCTCGCTTTGGCCGGGCCGAGCTAACTCCTAGACCCGTGTAGGGTACCAGCTTCGGAGGATGATCGTCGGCGTCAACCAGCAAGACATGTCGATGCTTAAAACAATGGATGAGTTCCTCGTTCTTCGCCGGGCCCATGTCGTGCGCCCACACTGACCTCGCATCGTTAATATCTGCCCCATTGTACACTAATTTACATACCTACGAGTGTAGCCAGATGCCTGGCGTTGCCCTCGAATAGATCAGTGACTTGATCGACAAGTGTCCGTAGCGCCGGGCTTTATGCTCGGCATGCCACCCTGAAGGGTGGCTCCACAGATAAAGGCATGCCAGGGCTAAGGGTTTGCGGCACTTCTTCGGGAATTCACCACCCCGAAAACCTGAGGCCCGTGTTAGCATACCTCGATGGATTCGAGACTTGGCGGGTAGCCAAGGTTAAATTGCAGTCGGACTTAACCATGGGTTTTTCAAGGGACAAAGCCAGTGGTCAGCGCTATTAGGTTCTACCCGTGGCCCCAACTTCGCCGGCCCCGTATCCCGCTTCCGAATGGCCTTTGCTGAGTTCAAACCAGATACCATGAAAAAACAAAAACACGATTACATCCTCCTGGCGGGATTAACGGTGGCGGCTCTCTTCATTCATGGTTACCACCTTGGAGTTGAGGACCAGGCCATCTACCTGCCGGGCATCCGAAAGATCCTCGATCCGAGCCTTTACCCGTACGACTCCGAACTGTTTCTCCCGCAGACGAACGCGACGATGTTCGGCAATTTCATCGCTTTCACGGTTCGCTACACGCACCTTTCGTGCTCCGCGGTGATCTTCATTTATTATGTCTTGTCATTGTATCTCGTCCTGCTGGGCTGCCTGATGCTGGCCCGACGCCTGTTCCATGAGCGGTACGCGCAGTGGGCCGGAGTGTGCCTTGTGGCTTCACTGCTGACCATTCCCGTAGCCGGGACGGCGCTCTACCTTGTCGACGAGTATTTGCACCCCCGCGCCCTGGCTACTTTTGCGGTGCTCTTCGCCCTGCTTGCCGCCTTTCCGGGCGAGACGCCGGAAGAGCCTGTCGACCGGAGCCGGCTGCATCTGCCTCATTTCCTCTGGATGCTTTTCTGGTTGGCCTTTGCGACGCTGTTCCAGATCCAAATGGCCTTCTATGGCGCCTTGCTGCTTGCGATTCTTCTCGTCAAAATGCCGCGCCGCGCCGAATCGCTGATGGCTGCTGCCATTCTTCCTCTCCGCTCGCTGTGGGAACCTGCGTCCGCGGCGTGGCGGAAAGCGGCCCGGACGCGCACCGAGAACTACCTTCTTCTCTGGCACTGGTACGAATGGCTGGGGGTCGCGGGTCCGCTGGCTATTCTGGAGTGGTTTCGGCGGCTGGCGCGCCGGCACAATCTTCCAAGGGTAGAATACCTGAGCCGCCGTCTGACTTTATTCGGGCTATTCGGTCTTGCAGCCGGCCTGATCCTGACCACTCCCCCTGCACTCGAAAGGCTGACGCCCTATCAGCCGATGCGCACCTTCCAGATGCTTTACCTGCTCTTTTTCCTGATGGCAGGTGCTCTGATTGGCAAGTGGATCCTGCGCAAATCGCTCTGGCGATGGCTGGCGTTTTTTGTTCCCCTGAGCCTCGCCATGTGCTATGCCCAACTCCAGCTTTATCCCGCCAGCCCACACATCGAGTGGCCTGGTGTTCAAGATCCCAATCCCTGGGTGCAGGCCTTTCTCTGGATTCGCCACAACACCCCCAAAGACGCCTACTTCGCTCTCAGCCCGCACTTCATGGAACTGCCCGGAGAAGATTATCATGGCTTTCGCGCTTTCGCTGAGCGCAGCCGGATGGCCGATGTTGTGAAAGATCCCGGCGTCGTCAGCCTGTTCCCCAACATCGGGAACACGTGGCTGAAGCAGGTGACGGCCCTCAAAGGCTGGAGACATTTCACCTTGCACGATTTTCAGCGGTTGAAGCAGCAGTTCGGCGTGGACTGGGTAGTGATCCAGCAGCCGGGCGTGCCGGGACTCGACTGCGTCTACCAGAACAGCCGTGTCCGGGTCTGCCGGATTGAATGAAAAAAAAGTTGCTCGAACTGTTGCC
>JAKASH010000410.1 GCA_021828225.1 Acidobacteriota bacterium
AGGCGTGCCGCGCAGGACGTTTATGCGTTTTGCCGATTCGTATTTGAAGTAGGCGACGATCTTCCCCAGCGTTGGTAGGGGCTTGACCACCCCGCCCGAAAAAGAATCATTCGTTTGTAGGGGCGCGGTCACCGCGCCCTCTTCTGCACGCGCGGATTCCCCGCTCAAGGCCGGGCGAGGGGACCTCGCCCCCATCAACGGCGACGCGCTGACGCCGCCGGTCAGGATGGTGATTCCGTGGATGTGGTTCGGCATCACGATACACGCGTCAACTCCCAAACCGGCGTAATGCTTTGGCAGTTCGTCCCACGCCGCCTCAACTAGCCGGCCTGCGTGGTTGGGCCGCATTTCCGCGTTCACAATCTCGCCGAACACCGCCTCTCGCCCCGCCGCACAAATCGTCACAAAATACATCCCCGGCTGCGAATAGTCGTAGCCTCGCAGCCGAATGCTGCGCCGCCGATGCGTATCAGGCTCGGCCGTCATCGCCCCAACCCCAAAGGGGCACGTTGCGCGCGCCCTCGCCTCCACACACGCCGCCGCGCGTTAGCGTGACGTGAGATCCGCGGAGAGGCAATGGCTAGGTCTACGTGGAGTCCTGGCGGGGCTCTCCCGAAGCCGGGCCGGGGCCGCCTCCTGGCTCGGCGGTGGTCACGCAACGGAAAAGGCTGACAGGCGGCCAGCGCTTTTATCGTATCGCTCCCCCGGCGGGTCCAGTTCTTGGGTGTCGGTCACCTTGCAGGTCATCGAGGAATTCGGATGCCGGTTGCACTCCTGTCACGAGGAGGTGGTCCCGAGCCCGGGTGCAAGCGACGTAGAGCAGGTGACGCTCAGTCGCATAGACCTCTTCGAGATCGGCGTCATCGCCGATGGTTTGGATTCGTTCCTGAAGCGGGATCACCTCGTCATCGCAGGCCATGACGACCACGGTGCGAAACTCCAGGCCCTTCGCCAAATGCATGGTGCTCATAGCCGCATAACCGCTCACCGTCTCGACATTGTCGTCAAGCACCTTGAATGGGATACCAGCTTCTTTCACGGCAGAGCGGGCCCTCTCCAATTGGGCATCTGATCGGAAGAAGACACCGATTTCATGCGGAACGACCCCTTCCTTTGCCCTAGCCAGGAGCCACTGGCCGACGGCTTTGATCCCGTCTTCCGCCGTGTCGAAAACCTGAATTTCCGGCGGCGGTCCATCAAACGTCGAGGTCGTGCCGGTTCTTTTCTCCGTAATTCCATCCACATCCCACAATTCGGGCGCGAGGAGCCGATCCGCCTGGCTCCGAATCCGATGAGACGTGCGGTAGTTCACCTTCAGCGTGAACGAGCGTCCTCGAACGTCCACTCCCAGCGCCCTCCAGGAGAATGGCTGCTGAAAGATTCGCTGTCCCAAGTCGCCGGCGAAAAAAAGCCCATTGGGCCGCTTTGCACCGAGAGCGGCAAGAAAGCGAAGCTGGGCCACGCTGACGTCTTGGGCCTCATCGATTACCGCGAAATCGAAAGGCGGGTGCGTACCCTCCCTGAGTTTCGATGCCAACTGAGTGAACAATTGCGGATACGTTATCAACCCTCTTTTTCGCAAGCCCGCCCGGACCTGGTCGAAAACCGACCACAGCACAGTTCTTTGCTTCCCTTGAAGCCGTGTCTTCCGCCCCAGGCGTGCTACGTCGCGGTAGGCCTCCCAGGAATCCAACTGCCACGCATCAGCCACCTGCTCCCATTCCGTCAGGAGGAAATGCTGAGAAAACTTGCTGCCTCCAAGGGCCGCGCTCGTGTCTTTCACGAGGTCCCGGACGGCTTCGCGCGATGCAATCTGGGCACGGCCTACGTTCAGTTCATACAGCCATCGGCCGATTGCGTTCATCGAGTGCACTTCCACGCGTTCGCCCAGGCGCGGCTCATTGCCAATCAGCCGACGAAGTTTCGTCCTCAGTGCATTTGCCAGAGCGTCGGAGAACGTAGCGAGCAGAACTCTCGTTTCCGGGTTTTCACGAGCCAGGAAAACCGCTCGATGCAACGCAACGATGGTTTTCCCGGTTCCTGCCGAACCGGATACGCGGGCAGGGCCGCTGTAGTCGCGCTCCACCAGGGAACGCTGGATCGGATGCAGGAAGACCGTCCACTTCTCCCACGGAAATTCGAGGGCGCGCTCCAACTCCTCGGCGTTGCTGATCAGTCGGAATCTGCGCTGCGAATCAGGATGCTGGAATGGATCGGTTCCCACGGGAATCAACTCTGCTGAAGACCCCCCGACTTCCTGGGGCAGGCTGGGGATGGTGCGAGGAACGGCGTCTTCTTTCGTCTGACCTTCCGCAATGTCCTTCTCTTGGATCTCATGGAGTTCGCGACCCAGAAGCATCGCAAGCCTTTCACGTAGGGCTGCGTCGACTGTAGACGGACCGGAGATGGCGCCAGGGGTGATGCTCTCTTCCGCCGGGAGCGCCTCAGCCCTGCTCTCTGCAAGTATGTCGGGCTGGCGCCCCAGAAGGTGTGCAAGGCGTCGACGTAACGATACGCCCCCCGTAGCAATTTCAAGCAGGGCTTCGGCGGCCTCGGCCGGCAGGTGGTCGGCCAGGTCCAACAGGGAGTCCTCGTCTGCGTTCCGCACGTCATTGAGCCATTCCGGAGGCACGCCACATTCAAGGATTATCTCGTCTGGGGTGCTTTCAAAAAGCCTCGGCGTGGCCCTGGCTGCCTGCGACTCGACATATTGTGCGACCTTGATTTCCTGGACCGTCTCACGAACTTCCACGAACTGCGCGGCGCCCGTTTTGGGGTGGGTCTCCAGTTTTCGCCTCTCCGCCCAGCGATACGCGTCGTCATGATGGCCAACGTAGCATAGAAGCAAACTGGAATCGGTGCGGTGCACGATGAGCCGGATGTCGCTGTTCACGCGGACCGAGGCGAATCGGGGTCCCTCGGTTTATCGAGTTTGTGGAATTGCAGGCTCGGGTGCGCGGGGTTCACCTGGAGATCGAAGGCCGTTGTCTCCGCGGCCCTCTGTTCGTCGCCCGTCAATCGGGCGAGGCTATCTGTGAAGGCGTCCGCGATCCGGAAGCCCACGTTGCGAGCTACTGTCTCCCCTTCTCAGAAATCATCATCTTCAGTGCTTTCTGGATTAGTTTCGCCGCTCAGGTCCTCTTTGCCGGTCAGTATTCGAGCTTGGATGTCATTGAGCATTCTCGCGGCCGCCCTGTCCAATTTCTTCCTGGCAAGTTTAGGCTTCGAGCTGTTGGCAGTAGGCATGGCTGAAATCAGGATTGCTTCTATCTTGGCGCGCTCCTCCTCACCTTTCTCACCTTTTATTTCGAACGCAGAAAAATAGTTCCAGAAATTGTAATAACGTCGATTTGGTCTAAGGGCATGCGTTCTCAAACGCTTTCCTAGGGCTTTGCTTGTTTTGCCAACGTAATAAGGCTCACGATCGCGGTATAGGACATATACGCCCGGAGACGACAAATGGGTCATCAGGAATTCTTTGCCTTTCGGCATGTGAAACAGCGCACGCGGCCACATTCGAAAATATTGCTCTCTCTGTTGCTTGTTCGGCATGTTGTTATTCCCTCGCTTAAGCGACCGAAGCTACGTCTGCGTCTGTAGCAAACGGGCAATCGGCCCAGCCGATGCCAAGGCGCACATCCCCGACCGCTGTCATGTTCATCTGCCCACGCTCCGATTTGATCTTCATCGCTCCGCACAACCGAGCAAATTCCTCAAAGCTTTCGACTGGCGAGCCGAATGCTTGAACGACAAAAGCTGCGTTTTGGAGTCTAACAGGCTGCTGAAAAACCCGGGAATTTTGTAACGAAGCCGCTTCGCGTGCATCCAACGGTGCATGCGAGGAAACGATCGGCAGCAAAATCACATCTTCAGCTATCTCTCACCGGAGCAGCGCGTGAGGAAGGATCATCCGCTGCGTGCGATCCGGGCCATGGTGGACGAGGTGCTGAAGCAACTCTCACCCCGATTCGACAAGATGTATGCCAAGGTGGGTCGCCCGTCGATCCCTCCCGAGCAGCTGTTGCGGGCGCAGCTTTTGCAGATGCTCTACTCGGTGCGCAGCGAGCGGCTCTTGATGGAGGAGATCGACTACAACCTGCTGTTCCGCTGGTTTGTGGGGCTGAATGCGGATGATCCCGTATGGGACCCAACCGTCTTCACCAAGAACCGCGACCGCTTGCTGGAAGCCGAGGTGGCGAAGGAATTTCTGGCGCAGGTGGTGGCGCAGGCGCGGGCTCGGGGGCTGACTTCGGACGAGCACTTCAGCGTGGATGGCACGTTGCTGGAAGCCTGGGCCAGCGCGAAGAGTTTTCAGCCCA
>JAKASH010000411.1 GCA_021828225.1 Acidobacteriota bacterium
GGAGATAGTCTTCCTGCTCAGCACGCTGGCCCTGCTGGTGAGCCCCTACGGAAGCCGCCAGGCAGCTTACCCTTTGCAGATGGCATTCATGGAACCTGTTAACGTTCAGCACATCAACGAGTGGCAATCAATTACTTTCGGCTTCTGGCAGACGAAGCTGCTGCTGGCGCTTTTCCTGGCTTTCTGGCTGGCTCAGATCCCCTTGCGGGAACATTTCCGCGTGGAATCCATCGCTCTGCTGCTGTTTGCGACGTACGCCAGCTTCGTGCACCGACGGTTTATCCCCTTCCTGCTGCTGATCATGATTCCAATGCTCGCAAAAATGATTGCGAAGCGGGCGCCCGCTTACGAACCTTCGATCGACCACTTCGCGATAAATGCCGTGCTGATGGTTTTGATCGCCACAGGACTGATCCTGGCCGTGCCTTCCCGGGCGAAGCTGGACAAAACGATTGCCAAGGAGTATCCGCAGAAGGCGGTGGAGTACATTGACCACCACGCGATACCCGGGCCAACGTTCAATCAGTACGGATGGGGCGGCTACTTGATCTACACACCCGAGTACCATCGCAAGGTCTTCGTTGACGGACGGGCTGATTTTTATGAGTCTGCAGGAGTCCTGTCCGACTATCTGCATATTAAAGACGTCAGCCCGAATGTATTGTTCTTATTGCGGAAATACGACATCCAGTCGTGCCTGGTCCATCAAGACGCTCCGCTGGCGACGATGCTGGCCGCATTGCCCGGCTGGAAAGAAGTCTACAAGGACAAGCTCGCGGCTATCCTTATTCGCCGTCAGAAGCCATCGCCCCCTCCTCCTGGCTCAAGCGCCGCGCGGCAGGGCACAAAGGAACTTGGCAAGCCAAGGAGCGTCAATGGCGGTCCTGGCGCAAATCACCCGATTATCAGGCATGCGTCCTGACCCAGCTTGAGGAAGCGTAAGCCGCGCCAGGAGCGACTCGCGAGAGGCGTTTTACCGGCCCGGCAGTGACAAGATGACAGATTCCAACGGACCCTCGGTCTCCGTAGAGCCAAAGAACGACGCCGCTGCCGGCACGATTCCGACTTCTCAGAAGCGATCGATTCCGAGTGTCGTCCGCACGTTTTTTTCTTTCCCGGTTTTCCTTGCAATGCTGCTCGCAGCCGGAGCCTATGTGGGGAGCCTGGGAAATTTGGGCCAGGCAAATGCCTCGAACTCTTCGATCTTCTGGCTGCAACGTGCTACCTGGTGGCACCTGGCGGTGGCCGCGCGCATATTGAAGACTCACGTCTGGCCAACCCACGACATCTATTCCTTTACGGCTTTCGGCTCGCCCTGGATCGATTACGAATGGCTCGGCGACATTGTTCTGGACCTGTTCTGGAAACACGGCGGATTGCAGGGTCTGATGGTCTTCGTAACGCTGGTCGGCGGGATCATCATGGGGCTCCTTTATTATTACGCTTCGTTCCGAAGCCGGAACTCCAAGGCAGCGTTTGTCGCCTGCGCGCTGCTGTTGCCTCTCGCCGCACTGCAGTTTACCAGCCGGCCACAAATGCTGGGCTATGCCCTCCTGATTGTCACCCTGATCTGCCTGGAATATTTCCGCCAGGGCCATTCAAAGGCCTTATGGGTGCTCCCGCTTGTGTTCTGGCTGTGGGTCAACACTCACGGAACTTTCGTTCTGGGATTTCTGATCATGGGAGTCTGGTGGGCGAGCGGCCTTCGGGAGTTTCGATTCGGAAGAATCTATGCAAAACCATGGACACCCGCAGAGCGCCGGCAGTTGGAACTTACCTTCCTGCTCTGCCTGGTCGCTTCGATTCTGACGCCCTACGGGACACAACTGGCCGCTTATCCGCTTAAGATGTTCTCATCCCAGCATCAGGTGATGAGGGCCGTGCAGGAGTGGGAACCGCTCGACCTTTCGCTGTTTTACGGCAAGTTCTTTCTTGCCCTGCTGATGCTCTTCTGGGCTGGCCTTGCCACTTCCGACCTGAAATTTCGGCTTGAAGACTTTGTCCTTTTTGTCTTTGCCACCGCCGAGACTTTTCTCCATGCGCGGTTTGTTATTCTCTTTGTTCCGGTCTTCGCGCCGCTGGCCGCGGAGTTGCTGGCGCGGTGGGTCCCGAAATACCAGCCCGCCAGGGACCGATATGTCTTAAACTTTGCGCTGATGGGACTGATTGCTTTTGGGATGGTTAAGTCTTTCCCGTCAGGCCGGGAGATCAGCCGTCAACTTGAATATGAAGTTCCATCGCAGGCCGTACCGTTCCTCAGAGAGCATCCCAAACTGGCCAGAATGTTCAACAACGTAAACTGGGGGGCATACCTGCTCTTTACCCTCGGGCCATCGCGAAAGGTCTTCATCGACGGACGCTTCGATATTTATGATTATAATGGCGTTCTTTCCGACTACATGTCCATAACGAATATCTCGCCCGACGCGCTCTTCCTTTTGAAAAAGTATAGGGTCGACTCCTGCCTGATTCCGCGCGGGAGTGCGCTGGCTACGCTCCTAGCGGATTCTCCCGAGTGGAAAGAAACCTATCACGACCAGATGAGTGTTATCTTCGTCAAGACCAGGAAGAACATGGTCACAAACCTCGGGCACGCTACCCGCAGGGGATGATTGTCGGAGAATCGACGGCAATATCCTGGCCGGGACATCAATCGAGGCCAAGGCTTCAGGAATGGGCATTTCTCAATCTGCCGCAAAAGAGCGCAACGGACCGGGCATCCTGGATCGCTTGCTGGCGGTCCGATGGAGTACCCATCGAGGACGGCTTCTCGCGCTGTTCGGCATTCTCGGAATCATTCTGGTAGCGCCCGTCTGGACCGTGGAATACCCGCCCCTCGTCGACTTCCCTAATCATCTCGCAAGCACCTTCGTTCTTTCTCACTTGCATGATTCCAGGTTTCACTTCAGCAGATTTTATGCGTCCAACTGGAATTTGGGACCTTATCTCGCAATGGACCTGATTCTTGTGGGATTGCAGAAATTGCTGCCGGCAATGCTCGCCGGCCGGATTTTTCTAACCCTTTGTCTGCTGGTTGTTCCTCCTGCGGTCTGGCTCTTCCTGAAGGAGGCAAACCCAGGCGAGGAGCGATTGGCGTTCTGGTCTCTTCTGCTTTGCAGCAACATGTTCTTCTTTTTGTACGGACTCCTGGATCTGCAACTGAGTTTCGCGCTTTGTTTTGTGGTGCTGGGTTTCTGGTTGCGCTATTTGAAGAAACCAGGGGCAGCCCTCTGGTGGGTGCTACTCAGTCTGGCAACCGCTTTGTATTTTACGCACATCGTCGGCTTTTGCGTCGCGGGCCTCGTGGTGAGCGTTTATCTGATCTCGGCGCGCCGCTCATTGCGAGAGTTCTTGCTCTCGTGGCTGTTGTTTCTTCCCGGCTCGCTCTTATATCTTCACTGGAAAGCCGCTCAGGCGGGGAGCTGGCCGGCCGTCTACCAACCTCTGAGCAGAAAAATCGGGGATTTAACGGCGATCATGCTGGGGTATTCGCATGCTCTGGACTTCCTTACCTTGCTGGCGATACTGGGATGTATCTTCCTGGCCTGTGCCGATAACCCTGAACTCCGATGGAACCGCCCCTGGCTCGTGGTTCTGGGATGCCTGTTCGCCGTGTTTCTGGCCCTCCCCTCCAACTATGGCCCGGGGACCATGGTTGCCCGGAGGATTTTGCCGTTCATTTTCGTGGTCGCATTGGCTGGGGCTAAGGTAGGACGGCGCGGCCTGTATCTGGTTCCCATTGCCCTGGGGCTGTTTGCCGTCCGCACGGGCAACGTCGAGATGAACTTCACTTCGATACAGCCGCATCTGGAGACCCTGGCCCGGTCGTTCACCGCTATTCCAGAAAATGCGCGTATCTTGCCGATGGTTCATCGGCAGTCGGAGGCTGGGACGCCTGAAGACGATTTTTGGGCCTATGGAATCATCAAACGGGGCTGGTTTTCGCCATATCTTTTTCATGATAAAGGAGTTCAGCCGCTTGGCGTGAAACTTGGGACCTATACTCTAGGGCGCTACGCAGCCTTCGTCACCCTGGCCCGTCCTGTAAAATGGTCTCGGATTCAGTCTGACTATGATTATATCTGGGCCTACGGAGCGTCGAAATACTCTCGCCAAATGGCGGGCATTGGCAATTTAGTTCTGGAATCGGATGGGTTACAAATTTACCAATTAACCAAGTCTCCAATAAAACGTCACCAGAAAGCTAGGGGCGAACTCCCCATGCGTCAACAAAAGGTAACGCCTGGTCCCCGGGAGGAACGGGCTCCGACCGGCGAATTCTCAGCAAGAGACTAAAGTATTGATTCTT
>JAKASH010000412.1 GCA_021828225.1 Acidobacteriota bacterium
GTCGGATGAGAAACTTCTCATTGTTGATGACGAAAAACTTGTCCGCTGGTCGCTGCGGCAAAAATGCGAAGAGTGGGGTTACCAGACTCTCGAAGCAAGTACCGGGGGCGAGGCGCTCGCCGTGGCGCAGGCCGAGAGTCTCGACCTCATTCTGCTGGACGTTCGCCTTCCCGACATGAGCGGTTTGGTGGTTTTCAAGCGGGTCAGGCAGTTTGATGGCGAATCCTGTCCCGTCATCATGATCACGGCCGTCCCGCAACTGGAAGAAGTCAAAGCTGCGCTCAGAATGGGCGCTTATGACTTTATTGGCAAGCCGTTGGATTTCGATGAGCTGCGCAACACGATTAAGAACGCCCTCGAGGCCACACGCCTTCGCAGCGAGGTGCAGTCGCTTCGCGGCGAACTCCGCACGCGGTCCGGATACCGCGAAGTGGTCGGCGTCGCCGCGAAGACAAGAGAATTAATGGATCTGGTTCGCAAGGTCGCGGCCAGCGAGGCCCGGACGATCCTGATTCAAGGTGAGAGCGGCACCGGAAAGGATCTGCTGGCGCGGACGGCTCATTACGAGAGCTCGCGGCAGGACAAACCCTTTGTCGCCGTAAACTGTCCCGCCATTCCCGAGACGCTGCTGGAGGCCGAACTCTTCGGGCATGAAAAAGGCGCGTTCACCGACGCCAAGGTCACGAAGAAGGGGTTGATTGAAGCGGCCAGCGGCGGCACGCTGTTTCTGGATGAGATCGGTGAACTTTCCCAATTCCTGCAAGCCAAGCTGCTCCGCGTCCTGGACGATCACGTGGTGCGGCGCGTGGGCGGCGTCAGGGATATCCCGGTGGATGTCCGCGTCGTTGCGGCCTCCAACCGGGATCTCGAACGGGCTGTTCGCGAGGGCCACTTCCGTGAGGACCTTTACTATCGCCTGGCGGTCATTTCCATCTTCGTTCCTCCCTTGCGCGAGCGGAAAGAAGATATCCTGCCGCTGGTGGATTTCTTCATCGAGCATTACAACCGCGAGTTTGGCAAGTCCATCCGCGGTGTCGCTGAAACAGTGCGAAAACTGCTGGTGAATTACGACTGGCCCGGGAACGTCCGCGAACTCAAGAATGCCCTGGAACGAGCCATGATCCTGGAGGACGAACCGCTCCTTCGTCCGGTGAATCTTCCGTTTTCCGTGATCCAACCCCATGCCGGGATGACGGCCTTCGAGCACGCCGCGTCTCCTCCCGGTCATGAACAACGGCTACCCAACGGACGGGCTTTGCCGCCGTTGGTCCTCCCCGAGACAGGAACCTCCCTCGAGGAAGTCGAACGCCGTCTGGTCGAACTTGCTCTAGAAAAGACCGGTGGCAATCAGACTCAGGCTGCCCATCTGCTCGACATCAGCCGGGACGCCCTGCGCTACAAAATGAAGAAATACCAGCTGCAGAGCGTGGAGGGGGAAGGACTCGGGGTGGAAGCGGGATCCTGAAAGACCCAAGGCAACTGCCGGTTTCATGGGAGAGACCCGCTCCCCCGAGCGAGCGCTGCGGCTATGGGGGTGGTTCTCAAGCCGCGCTGATGCTCTTGGTCGTCCCCAGCTCGTTCTCCTCACGGGATGGCCGAGGCACTTGTAAACGGAAAAGACGGCACAGTGCCGATGCCAGGCGTTCTTGCTCCGGCTGTTGCGGGAGATTCTTCAGTTCCCTGGCGAGCGAACTTGCAATGCGTTCGGCAATGCGAGAAGCAAGTGTTTCCATGGCTCGCAGTTCGCCAGGCGCGCATTGTGGAACGTCCTTCCGATATTTTTCCTGCTCCTGCGCGCAAATTTCAGTCAGATGATCGCGCAGGGCGACGATAGTGGGAACCACGTGTTCCGCCGCCAGCTTTTGATGGAATTCCCGGGACTCGGCCACGGCGATTTTTTCTCCTTCGGCCCCAGCGGCCTGCCGTTCATCAAGGTTGCGCGCGACCGCGCGGTACAAATCGTCGATGTCGTAAAGGAAAACACCGGGGAGCCCGCGCACGGCCGGGTCGATATCACGCGGCACGGCAAGGTCGATCAGAAGGAGCGGCCGCCCTTTCCGCTCGCCGCAAAGGTGCTCGATTTCCTGGCGCGAAAGGATAAGATGCGGGCAGCCCGTCGAGCTGATGACAATGTCGGCTTCAGCCAGAAGCCACCATCGGTCTTCAAAATGTTCGGCAGTGCCCCCCAGTTGCTTCGCCAGGCAGAGCGCGTGATCGTAGGTGCGGTTAATAACAGAGAGGCGGTTGGCTCCGCTCTGGACCAGTGAGCGCGCCGCCCGCTCGCTGATTTTCCCAGCCCCCAGGATCAACACGTTGCGCCCTTCAAGCGTCCCAAGGATTTGCTTCGCCAACCGCACGGCCGCGTAAGGGATCGAAACCGCCAGGGTACCGAGGGCCGTTTCGTTGCGAATCCTCTTCGATACGACCAGGGCTTTTCGAAATACCGCATCCAGGAAGCGTCCGGTCGCCTCGGCCTTTTGCGCCCTGGCCCATGCCGCCTTGACCTGACCGGTGATTTCCGGCTCCCCCACCACCATCGAATCGAGGCTCGATGCCACGCGGAAGATATGCCGGAGCGCGTCCTCGTCCAGTAACTGATAAAAATGCTCCCATTCCTCCAATTGAAGTCCGTAATCCCGCGTGAGCAACGCCACCACGGAATTGGCGGCCATGGAAAAATCGTGGGCCCAGATGATAAATTCGGTGCGGTTACAGGTTGCGAGGACAACGACTTCTTCGATTCCGGGCGCGCACGACAACTCGTGAAGAGCTTCGTAGGCCCGCACTTCCCCCATCCAGAAGCGCTCACGCATTCCAACGGAAGCAGTGCGGTGGTTGAGGCCGATGACAATCAGCGTGGACTGCATAGCAGTTCTCCCTCATGCCGGGTTTCTCCATCACTCGCAGCACGTTGTCTGCCACACTGAGCCCTGAAAAGCGGCCTCAGCCTCGCGCGTTCCCCTCCTTTCCCAACAAATTGGAGACATCAATGGTCAAATGCGAAGCTGGTCCTGAGCAAAATAGCCCACCGTCGTGGGTGATTTGGCGCAGGGACATCCAGGTTTACCGGTGTGCCGCAATCAACATGCTCTTAATTCCAGCGGGGATGCGAAATAACTCGATAGGGCTAGTCGAATTGCTTGAGCTATCCCCTGCGATCCCGGACGGTTGGTAACAATTGGGTCTAAATCGTTGCGGACCGTAGCGCCGCCATCCTGCCGGCAAATGCCGCCAGGATGGCGGCGCTACGATGTTCTGTTAATTACTGGACACTACACTGGCCAAGGGCTCTTACTTCAAGGCAGGAAACTGAAATAGTTTGTAGTTCCTCTAATTTGGAACCCAAAGTGCCGGTCGTATCTTCGAAGTGTTGAACAAGTGGGCAACGGTTTTTACTCAGATGTCTTCTTGGAGATGGGAAGGAGAAACGATGAACACGGTTCAAAAAGTAGTGCTGGGGGCAATCATGATAGCCTTCGGAGCAATTTTGTTTGTGGGAACACGTACATTTGCCGCTGACTCGGATGGCGCTGGACTTTTTAAGGCTAAATGCGCTATCTGTCATGGTGCCGATGGAAGTGGAAATTCACCCATGGGTAAGATGATGAAGGTTCCCGCCCTGGGCTCAGCCGAGATCCAGAAGCGTTCCGATGCCGAACTTACCGAGGCCATTACTAACGGCAAGAACAAGATGCCCGCGTTCAAAGGAAAGTTGACCGACGAACAGATTCATTCCCTTGTAACATACTTGCGACAACTTCCGAAGAAGTAACTGGGTCGCTCCTGCAGTCAAGGAGGAAAAAGTTCACATAGCCATTGGCCACAAGACAGAGGGAGAAGAGGCCAAAAGGGCGATACGAATTATATGAAGGGGGTAGAAATCCCCGGCCGCAGTCGAATGATAGACGGCACGGACAATGGATCAAGCGCTCGGGAGTGGTGCGGATCTTCCCGGGGGATTAGCGGCGAGTCCCACGCAAGCCACTGGCCCTCCTCGTGACCTTGTGAGCTTTACCGGGCGCTGTCGTGTGCTAGACTGTGCGGCGCCACGTTGCTTGGCATGGGATCTGAAGAGACACACGAAGCTTGAGGACAAGGCTGGCTCATGGTGTTGATCCATCAGTCCTTTTCGACTGCGCAGCCGGGTGCCGCAGCGCACAGTGAGAGGTAACTTAAAAACTGGATGTGACCCCATAGCCCCATAAGCGCTAAGATAATAGTTGACCTTGATCTCTAGATTTCGTACTCTGAGAACATGAATGCCCTTGACGAAGATTGGGAAATTCTCCTGAGGTT
>JAKASH010000413.1 GCA_021828225.1 Acidobacteriota bacterium
CCCGCTCGGCCTGTTTTCGTTCGGTGATTTCACGCTGGAGTGTCTTATTCGCTGTCCGAAGCCTTTCCTCTGCCTTTTTCCGCCGGGAAATATCAACCGAATAACCGATCATTCCGACCACTGCGCCGCGGCTATCTCTTAGCAGAGAAAGTGAAAGGTGAGCCCAGAATTCCCTGCCGGATTTGTTCCGCATTCGGACTTCAGCTTCATGCGCCCCCTTTTCTTTCAATGGGCGAACGATCTCTTGCTCAAGAAACTCGTACTGCTCCTTCCGGTAGATGAATGAAATATGCCGGCCGAGTGCCTCTGCGGCCGTATAGCCGAAGAGTCTCGTCGCCCCCTTGTTCCAACTGGTGACAATGCCGTTCAGGTCAGTAGAAACAACCGAGTCGTGGATTTGGTCCAGAATTTGTGCTTGTCGTTTGAGAGCATCTTCCGCTTGTTTGCGCTCGATGGCGGTGGCAAGCACGTTGGCCATCGCCCGCATGAAATTGACGTCGTCCTTGGTGTAAGTGCGCTTCCTGGATGAGTGGGCTCCCAGGATGCCAAAGGGTCTCTCCCTGCCCAGGATAATAACACTTATTCCGCTGACAACATTGTGTTCGGAGAGTAGGAGGGGCGCTGTAAACCTATTTTCTTTGCGCAGGTCTTCAGTGACGACATGGTGTTTTGAAAGGAGCGTGTAACCCGCCTGAGAATTTGTTTTGACGGCGACTTTTGCTCGCCCGACGTATCCCTTTTTCCATCCAACGCCTGCACGGAGAAGCAGCGAACCCCCATCCGGGAGCAATTCGAGAATCTTGCTGTATTCGACGCGCAGGACTTGAGCCACTATTGTCGTGGCTTCTTTCATCAGCAAAGCGAGACCGGCGCCAGATAGGGCCAACTGGCCGAGTCGTGCTACTGCAGCCTGCTCTCGGGCAAGAGTTTTATACTCGTTCGTTGCCCGGCCGGCATTCGTTTCACCTTGCGCCCCGGATTTCTTACGGGCTTGGCGGGGCATAATTAACCTCGCTTATTGCTGCTTCGCTGCGAAAATTGCTTTTCTGGTAAGGAGAGCAATGATTGAATATGCCTCCCGATCGCCATAAGTCTTCCACATAAAAGAACCCGACCTGCTGGTTGATTGTCCTGATAGGGGTAATCGAGTAGTTGAGTTAGTCAAGAACTACAAATTCTTTCCTTCCTCTAGGGGGAAGCGCCCTCATCCTGGCTGTCGCAGAACAGGCTTTATTATACGAACTTACGGGTGCATTGTCATCTTTGGCCCGTACCATGGACCGTGATGCTCACCCAACAGGATGCGCCCGTGATATCAACGGCATACCCACAGGTCAGTTGTAGTGCCATTGTTTGAGATTGGCACCCGGCGGGGCATTTTCAACAATATGGTCGGCCATCATGCGGACCATCTTTTCCTGATTGATCGGCTGCCACCCGTGCCCTTTTTCGGGCCGGCCGAATTCAAAAGTCCCGTCGTAGTAAGGATCGGTAGTATCCTTCAGGAATTTTTCCAGGTCGTAGCAGGCAAGGTTCAGATAGTAGCTGTCCATATCGCCCACGTAGATGTGGATTTTCCCGGTCAGGTTGGGGCCGATCTTAGGCCAGTTCTGGCGCAGATAATAGGTGAGATCGTAGCCGTGATCCCGCATGTAGTCCGCCACGCTGTGATCGATCTTGCCCGTGCTCTTGTTCCACAAGGGTTCCGGGTAGCCATTCGCTCCTACTGGTCCGTACACAGCATCCCAGGCGTCAAGCTGCTGTCCGGAGCGGCCATGGGAACCGAGCACTTCTTCAAGCTGGCTGTCCTGCTGCTCGGTTACAGTCACTTGCCCGTCCGTTTGGCGTTCGAAGGGCCTGGCAGCCGGCAACCATCGATGGCCCGGCATGAAAAAGGCATTGGCGTCGCTATAGATATTCACAAGCTGATAATGTCTAAAATCAACGGGGTCAGGATAGAGTGTCCATGTACCGCCGAAAAATTTTGGATGAAAGACCTGCAGTGCCAGTGATTCCCATCCACCCGTTGACCCGCCCGTCAGCACTCGAGCATAGGGCTTGCGGATGATGCGAAAATGCGTCTCGATGTAAGGAATCAGTTCGGTCATGATGGCATCGCCGTATGGGCCGTCGTTGGCCGAATTCACCGCGTAGGAGTCGTCAAAATACGGTGTGGGATGCTGGAAGGTCACAGCGATCATCCGCGGAAAGTTGTCGGAGTTCCATGCCTTATAAAACTGGTAGCCCGTCTCCAGATTATAGGATCGCATGATCTTCTTCCAATAGCCGGACGCGGGTTCTTCCGCGGTCGAAAAACCAAAGGGAGGGTGCAGGCTGAAGTGCCCTTGCTGATAGATCACCGGATAATAAGTATCAGGATGTGAGTCGTAGCCCATAGGCAGCAGGACCACCGCGCCCAGGTAAATGGGACGGCCCCAGAACTTGCTGAGCAGTTTGCTTTGAATTTTGACGTGCTTGACCCAGGCCGTGTCTGCCGGGACTTTCACCGGCGGAATAACATGGGTCAGGGTCAGCTTCACGTCGTAGCCCGTGGCGGCGTCCAGATGAATGTGCTCAACCGTACTGTACAGATTTCCGGGTGATCGGTTGAATTGCTGTCCTTCCCAATGATCCATGTGCGCCCAGATTGTATGTCCGTCTGAGCGATGAAATTCCGTGTAGATATTGACCAGCGCCTGTACGTAGTAGTTGCCTGCCGGAATGTCGCTAAGGCTGCGGGTTGGATAGCCCAGCGTGTTCCGGTCGATCACGGCAGGTTCACCCGGCTTGAGTCGATGGACATCGACTCCGAAAAACGGCGGATGGCTCCCCCACGAACCGACCTGCAGCCTTGGTTCAGGATACTGCTTATTTGAAATCATTACGTAGACGCGTCCGGTGATGGGCTTACTGTGGACAGAGGCAGGAAATGAAATCTCAAATTTCAGCTGGGGCGTTGCGGCTTTTGCCTGTGGGGCGATGAGTGCGGCTGAAATCAGGACAGCGAGCGCTAGCAGAGCAAACGTCCTGCGCAGGTGCTGATGTCCGGTCTCGTGATGCATGAAATCTCCTTTTGAGTTGCGACGGCTTTCCTGCTCGGTGAGCAGCTGACAAAAGCGTTAATTTAGCACGTTCTGTGGTGACCGGCACGGATGCAGTTAGATGCTTTGCAGTTGCACCCGGCATTCGAGCCGTAGGCTGGTTTTGCTCTTTTGGCTGCTTGCTTCTGGAAGCCGAATGAAGTTTTCCTTAGTGCAGGAAGAACTGAAACTGCACCAACAGCGCATTGTTTGGAAAACTATCCCTTGCTTCCCGCTTGAAAACGTAGTCGGTTCCCAGGCGGATGCGGTTTTGCCGAATAAACCAGTTCAGTCCCAGCGTAGTCCATCGCTCGTCATACTGATTACGAACGGCATGGTCAGGGTTGAATCCTTCGTACTTCGCAACCCCTTGGAACTTGCGCCAGAAGCGGAGTGCTCCCTGAACATAGAACCCACTGGCGCGGACTTCAACGAGCGGCGATCGGTTTGGGTTAAACCACGCATAGAAGTATTCGCCACTCAGGCTCAGGGGGCTGAAGTCGGCACTCGTTTCCAGATTCAGGCGGGTGTCACGGCCCGAAAACTGTGCGTATCCCAGGGTCGCTGTTCCGGGAAGGGCGGCGGTAAAGTCCTGATTGTGATCGTTCCGGGTTGAGACGGCCCCACCTAGAGTAACCCGATCTTGCCGTGTACTGTGAGACGTAGCTTGGTAGAGAACTCCAACCAGGCGCGCCGTTACGAGGGGGCCGTTTCCTCTAAAGCTCATGTTTGCGCCGTTGCCGTCGAACACAGCAGCGGCATAATACAGACGATTTGCAGCCAGCCACGCATCCAATTGCAGACCGCGGTCGCGCGCAAAAGAATCGCCGAGTTGTCCATCAGGTATGAGGTGGTCGGTCGCCTGGGAGCGGTCGAGCGTGTCGAGTTTCCAGTCTTCGGTAAAGCGCTCCATGCCGAATGGAGGTTTGAACTGGCCTATCGTCACATGGCCGTACTTCCAGGCAGTGTACTTGATCCATGCCTCCTGAAGGTAAGGGCGACCGTCGGTGTTGCTTTCGTTACCGTCTTTGAAAATTCCCTGGACGTAATATTCGAGATGAGGTTTCAGGGAACCTCTTAACATCACCTTAAAGCGCCTCAAGGCATAGAGGTCCTCTCCGTCCTCGACTCCGGTATATCGCAGTTGCAGGTAGCTGCTCCATTCAAAAAGTTTCGGCTTCGGCTCTCCATTCGGGG
>JAKASH010000414.1 GCA_021828225.1 Acidobacteriota bacterium
TAAGCCGAAGACGCTGGTCCTTGACGGGCAGCAACGCCTCACTTCAATGTATCTCGCGCTTCGTAGAGGGTTGCCGGTCAAGACGAGAACGGAGAAAGGCGAGGAGATACACCGGGTTTATTTCCTGGATATGGAGAAATGTCTCGACCCTGTCGAAGATCGAGAAGAGGCAGTAATATCGGTTCCCGACTCGCTCAAGGTGACTTCCGACTTTGGGAGGAAGATCGATCTTGACCTCAGTACACCCGTACTTCAGTATAGACAGCGCTTGTTCCCGATTGCATTGATGTTCGATCCCCAGGGATCCATGCAGTGGAAGATGGGTTACGCATCCCATTATGGAAACGATCCAGATGCCATGATGTTCCTTATGCGGTTTGAACAAGAGGTCTGGCTGCGTTTTCAACAGTTCAAAGTTCCAGCGATCGAACTCACTCAAGACACACCGCGAGAAGCGGTTTGCCAGGTGTTTGAGAAGGTCAACACTGGCGGCGTTACGCTGACGGTTTTCGAACTGATGACTGCAACATTCGCTGCGAACGAGTTCAGTCTGAGGGGGGATTGGGGAGCGAGGCATGAACGTCTCACTGCTAAACATGACTTGCTCAATTCGGTCGATGGAACCAGCTTTCTCACGGCTGTGACTCTGCTCGCCAGCTACGAGAGGCATCTGGCCAGTAAGTCGGCCGTATCGTGCAAGCGGGCGGATGTTCTGCGTCTCGAACTGACTGATTTCAAGAAACTCCAAGGCCGCATTGAGGATGGGTTTAAAAAAGCTGCTGAATTGCTTGCTGAAGAGAAAATCTTCGATTCCAAAAGTCTTCCATATGCTACCCAGCTGATTCCATTGGCTAGCATATGTGCACAATTGGCTGACAAAATTACCCAGCACGGGGTCAAACAAATGTTGCTTCGTTGGTACTGGTGCGGGGTTTTTGGGGAGCTCTATGGTGGGGCCAACGAAACGCGTTATGGAATGGATCTTCCGGATGTTGTTCAATGGATAAACGGTGGTAGTGAGCCGCGCACGGTACGGGACGCCAGCTTTGCCCCAACCAGATTACTATCACTTCAATCCCGGCTGGCTGCCGCATACAAGGGTCTTGCCGCGTTACTGATGAAACATGGCAGCAGGGATTTCATCAGCGGTACACCCGTCGACATCGCCACCTACTTCAATAACGCGATTGATATTCACCATGTTTTTCCGCGGGCATGGTGCGAAGCCAACAAATTGCCACGAGAGAAATGGAACAGTGTTGTCAATAAGGCACCGTTGGCTGCAGGTACTAATCGGTTCATCAGCGGTGACGCGCCCACTCTATATCTGTCTAGAATCCAGAAAAACAAGCAGGTCAGTGTCGAGAGTCTTGACGTTTTTCTGGTTTCGCACGCTATCCCGGTCGCGGAACTCCGTGCGGACGACTTTGACGGTTTTATCCGTCGCAGAGCATCGGCGCTCCTGGGACTAATAGAAGGTGCCACAGGCAAGGCTGTGTCGGGGCGGGATAGCGAGGAGACCGCAAAGGCATTCGGAGGTGCCCTTATTTGACTCAGTCGCTGGGGATTGGTCAGCTGATCGCCTCTTTCGACTTGCCCACCGGCAGTCGTGTTGAGGAGCGAGTGCCCAAGAAACTGCTGGTGGAGAACGGAGCACCTACCGTTGTCGACAAGCGTCACATCAACGAAGGTATTGAGGAAATTCAATGGTTGGCTGCACTCAAGCCTAACACCATTGGCGTGCCCGAGTATCGAGATGATGTGCGTGAGTATCTGGAGATTGCGGTGCTCAGTGTCACTCTTAGGGGGAGCGTTAAAGCTGGGAGGCTGGTCGAACTGCTTCACCGTGCCGTGCCCTATCCAATGGTTCTGCTGATCGTTATGCAAAACAGAAATCTGAGTTTGTCTCTTGTCCACAAGCGATGGTCCCAGGGCGAGATGGGCAAGGTGGTGCTGGACGGAGTCATTGTCGAAGTCCTATTGGAAAGTCAATCTCCGGTTTCAGCCATTGAGGAACAATTCATGCAGGCCCTTGCTCTGGAGCGCCAGCCACGAACGACGCTCTACGATCTTTATCAGGGATGGATGGACACTTTGCATGCACTCCACGCCGCTCGGTTGACGGGTATTTTTGCTCTATCGGCAACGTCTGACCAAGCCTCCACTCGCCGACTTGCCCTGCAGGAGTGCCGGAGCCTGAGTGGGGAAGCTGCCCGTTTGCAGGGATTGGCTGCCAAAGAAAAACAACTGGCACGGCTGGTGGATCTGAATTTGGAGCTTAAACGTGTGCAGGCAGAGTTGACTGTCGCAAAGGGACGTTTATGAAAAAAACAACCCCCCCCTCACCCACAACCAATAGTGACGTGTCTTCATTGTTTGAACGCGTTGCGGGTATTCTGGAGTCGGGACGCGGACGTGTCCTGCACACCATCAATCACGAAACTGTGCTGGCCTATTGGCTGATTGGCCGTGAAATTATCCAAGCGCTACAAGGCGGCGAAGCGCGAGCGCAATATGGCAACGCCTTGATCGCTGACCTGTCGAAACGCCTCACCGAGCGCTACGGTGCAGGGTTTTCTGTAGTCAACCTGAAGAACTTCCGTCAGTTCTATCTGACCTACTCTGACAGGGCAGTCTCAATTGGCTCCCCATCGGGTAGCCAATTGGCGGTCTCTGATGGCTTAAACCCAATAAGCTCCCCAGTGGGTAGCAAATCTCCGTCAGTCTTTCATCCCAACCTGAGTTGGTCGCATTACCGCGCCCTGATGCGGGTGGAAAACATCGCCGCACGCCAGTTTTATGAAAGAGAAGCGATAGAGAGTCATTGGTCACGACGCGACCTGGAGCGGCAGATTGGCAGTTTGTTTTACGAACGTCTGATGGGAAGCACCGACAAGGTCGCCATGCTCGAAGGAGTGCGGCAAGAGGTGATGCCGATTAATCCGATGGACATGCTCAAAGACCCCTACGTGCTGGAGTTTCTTGATCTTCCCAATGTACCGCAACTGCAAGAAAGCCGGTTGGAACAAGCCATCATCGACAAGCTGCAACACTTCCTTCTGGAACTGGGGCGTGGATTTTCCTTCGTCGCCCGGCAAAAGCGCATGCGTTTCGACGACAAGGACTTTTACGTCGATTTGGTGTTTTACAATTATCTGCTCAAATGCTTCGTGCTCATCGACCTGAAAATCGGGGAGTTGTCGCATCAGGACATCGGACAGATGGATGGTTATGTCCGCATGTACGAAGCCCATGCCAAGGTGGAAGGCGACAACCCTACCATTGGCCTGATCCTCTGTTCCGAGAAAAATGCCGCCGTTGCGCGCTACTCCGTTTTAAACGATAGTCAGCAACTGTTTGCCGCAAAATACCAGTTTACCTTGCCCAGCGAAGAAGAACTTCAGCGCGAAATTCTGCGCGAGAGATCTCTGATAGAAAACCAAATGGAATCTTGAGGTATGAAAAAATCTAAGCTACCAATGAAGCAGATGGTTCCGAAGACCAATCCGCCCTGTCCGATGGTTACGTTCCCTGGCTGAGGATCTGGAATTCCGCATCGATACTGCTCAAATGCGTGTCACTTTGGCCCATGACCTGCGTTCGGTCTTCTCCACACTGAAGGGGTTTTCGCCGACGAATCTGAAATATATGCGGCGTTTTGACGAGGAATGTTCTGAACGGACAATTGGTCAGCAGGCTGCTGACCAAAGCTGCCCATCTGGTTATGGTTAAAGGAGTGTAATGTGAAAAAACTCACCGCTCAGGATCCTGAAGCGCAATCCACTGATATCGTGGCGGAAAATATCGACCAGATTAAATCTCTGTTCCCGGAAGCCTTCACCGAAGGGAGGATCGATTTTGAAGTGTTCAAACAACTGTTGGGTGCCTCAGTCGATGACCGGGAAGAGAAATACGGCCTCAACTGGAATGGAAAACGCTCCGCTCGACAACTGGCCCTTACGCCGTCCACCGGGACGCTCCGCCCTTGTCCGGATGAAAGCGTGAACTGGGATACCACCCAGAACCTTATGATCGAGGGCGACAATCTGGAAGTCCTGAAGCTCTTGCAAAAAAGCTATACCGGTAAGGTCAAACTCATCTACATTGACCCGCCCTACAACACCGGAAAAGACTTTGTTTACCCGGACAATTTTCAGGACAGTATCAAGAATTATCTGGAATTAACAGGTCAAGTGGAAGGAGGGAATAAGATCAGTAGCAATACTGAGGCTAGCGGACGGTTTCATACGGATTGGTTGAACATGATGTATC
>JAKASH010000415.1 GCA_021828225.1 Acidobacteriota bacterium
GTTGTTGAAAATAAAGGATAGGCTAGAAAAACAAACCGGAAACAAACCGGAAACAAAGCGGGCCATGTTGTTGAAAACAAAAGATCGGAAAAAAACGAACCGGAAACGAACCGGAAAAAGCGCTGCTGAAAATGTTTGGAGTCTCCTAGCCCATATTTGTCGCACCTGGCGCCAGTCAAACCGCAGCCCGGCCGGGTTGCGATTGATCTCCGCGTCCGGCCTCACTCTTCGCGGAACAATAGGGTTCACGGAGCATGCCAACAAACTCAGGTCCAACCCTGCCCGCCGATGTACCGTTTGTTGAGAGATGTGCATCGTATACTAGTAGGGGCATGTTCGACGCTTCAGAATCGAGAAGAGCGGCGCCATCTGCCGCCACTCCCCAAAAAGTCTTGCGTGGTAAAATGTTTCAAGAAAAGGAAACATGAGTCAGTAAGACGAGGGACTGAAAGCAGCGTCCAAATTCGCGTGTCCGGGGATACCTGACGATGAGCGAGAAAATTAAGAAATCCGCTGAATACACCAACTTGGCTGTCCTGCCGGTTCGAGACACGGTCCTGTTTCCGAACGCCATTCTGCCGCTGACGGTAGGCCGTGAAAGCTCGCTCGAGCTGATCAACTCTTTGCCGGAGGGCGAAAAGTTCATTGGCGTCATCGCACAACGGGATCCTCGCGTGGATGCGCCTCAGCCTGCCGACCTCTACCAGATTGGCACCGTGGCCTACGTCCACAAAATCATCAAGCTGCCGACCGAAAGCCTTTTCATCTTTGTCGAAGGCCTGGAGCGGATTGCGCTGGAAGAAGTTCTCCAGATGGAACCCTTCATACGCGCGCGGGTCAAGCCGCTCCCGGATGTGGTTCCCGAGGATAAGAAGGCCGAGTTCGAGGCGCTGGTGCGCAGCGTCGCCACGCTGTTCCAGCAGGCGGTGCAGCTCTCGCCCACGCTTTCCGACGACCTGCAGACCGTGGTCATGAACATCGATGACCCGGGCCGCCTGGCGGACTTTATCGCCGCCAATCTTCCTTCGCTTTCCAGCACGGAAAAACAGGAACTGCTGGAGAGCCTGGACCTCAAGGTCCGGCTAGATCGCCTGAACCACCTACTGGCTCGCGAGGTTGAGGTTCTGCAGCTTCGCTCCAAGATTCAATCCGACGTTCAGGACCAGGTCACCCAGAGCCAGCGCGAGTATTACCTGCGCGAGCAGATGAAGGCCATCCAGAAAGAGCTGGGCGAGGCTGACGAGCAGCAGGAGATCGAGGAGCTGCGCAAAAAGATCGAGGCCGCGGGCATGACGGATGAAGCCCGTAAGGAGGCGTTGCGGGAGTTGAGCCGGCTGGCCAAGATGTCACCCGCCGCTGCCGACTATCATGTCACCCGCACTTATCTGGACTGGCTGGTGGTGCTGCCCTGGCAGAAGGTCAGTGAACTCAAGGTAGATGTCAACAAAGCCAAAGACGTGCTGGAAGCCGACCATTACGACCTGGAAAAGATCAAGGAGAGGATCCTCGATTACCTGGCCGTCCTGCAACTGAGGCCCCAGATGAAAGGCCCCCTGCTCTGCTTTGTAGGACCGCCCGGAGTGGGCAAAACCTCGCTCGGCAAGTCGATTGCCCGGGCGCTCGACCGGAAATTCATTCGCATGTCGCTCGGCGGAATCCATGACGAAGCGGAAATCCGCGGCCACCGCCGGACCTATATCGGCGCGCTTCCCGGACAGATCATGCAGGGCATTCGCCGGGCCGAAACCCGCGATCCGGTCTTCATGCTGGATGAGGTGGACAAGATCGGGCGCGATTTCCGCGGCGATCCCTCTTCCGCCCTGCTGGAAGTGCTCGATCCCGAGCAGAACTCGCACTTCCGCGACAACTATCTGGACGTGCAGTTTGACCTCTCGAAGGTCCTGTTTATCTGCACGGCGAACCAACTGGACACCATTCCGCCTCCGCTCCTCGACCGGATGGAAATGCTGGAACTGCAGGGCTATACGGAAGAAGAAAAGATTGAGATTGCCGTCCGGCACCTGATCCCCAAACAGACCGAGGAGCACGGCATCAAGCTTGGCGAACAGGTCGAGTTTACCCGTGAAGCCATAGCCGCCATCAGCCGCCATTACACGCGCGAAGCGGGAGTGCGCAACCTGGAGCGCGAAATCGCAACGCTGTGCCGCAAGCAGGCCCGCAAGATTGCCGAAGGCCACCCGGAAAAGCTGACCGTAACCCCGGAAAATCTCGCCGATTTTCTCGGCGTCCAGCGCTTCCGCATGGAGACGGAGCTTGTGGACCGCACCCGCCAGCCGGGGGTCGCGGTAGGACTGGCCTGGACTCCCACCGGTGGCGACATTCTCTTTGTCGAAGTGACTTCGATGAAGGGCGGTAAGAATTTCACCATGACGGGCCAATTGGGCAAAGTGATGCAGGAATCCATGCAGGCGGCCCTGGCCTGGGTCCGTGCTCATGCGGAGGAATACGGAATCGATCCGGACTTCTTCCAGAACCAGGACATCCACATCCACGTTCCCGCCGGAGCTATTCCCAAGGACGGACCCTCGGCCGGCGTTACGATGGTGTCGGCGTTGGTTTCCGCTCTTTCAAACCGCCCGATTCGCCCCCGCCTGGCGATGACCGGCGAAATCACCCTCAGCGGACAGGTCCTTCCGATTGGCGGCATCAAGGAAAAGGTCCTCGCTGCCCGGCGCGCCGGCGTCAAGGAAGTGCTGCTGCCTACGGACAATGAACCCAACGTCAAAGAGGACTTGCCCGGCGATATGCTCGAAGGAGTGGAGCTTCATTACGTGAAGACCATCCGTGAGGTTATCGATCTGGCGCTTGAAAAAAACGCCGTGCCCGCCGAGGTTCACGCCTCAACCACTACGTCCGGCGATGAACACGCCGCGAAGGCGACAATGTCTTCTGCCCCAAAGGAATCACACTGAAGAAAGTCAGTGGCATGATCGACTATGACAGAATCCTGCCTCACCTCTACGTCGGCACGTTTCTGGAATCCGCGCACGAGGTTGAAATGCTGCGGAGGCACGCGGGCGTTACCGCCGTGCTGAATCTTCAGACCGATGAAGACATCTGGACCGGTGAATTTTTCGGTGAACCGTTTGACACACTTTACACGGCCAGCGGCGTCACGCTCTGCCGGGTTCCCGTGAAGGACTTTGACGCCTCTGACCTTCAGCAGAGGCTTCCGGATTGCGTCCTGGCCCTGCGCCGCCTGCTCAACGAAGGTCAAACGGTCTATCTCCACTGCACGGCGGGTGTTAACCGCTCGCCCACGGTAGCCATCGCTTATCTCCACTGGTGCCTGGGCTGGGACCTGGATGCAGCCGTGAAACACGTGGCCGAGCTCCGCGACTGTTCGCCCAGCATTGATGCCATCCGTTCGGCCAACTGGCAGCCTGCCGGCACAACGCCCGAAGCAGGCAACCCACCGGGCAAGGTGACGACGTAGCGTTGCCGGCTGGCCCCGAGGGTCAGCGCTTCTTCAGGGTCACAGCAAGCCCGCGGCCCTGCATGTAGAAGATAGTTTGCAGGTCGGGGTTGGTGGTGACGGCGCGCGCGTAGTCGGGCGTCATGTCGATATTATGGGCGAGGATCAGGCCGCCGGGCCGGACCAGCGGCAAGAGCTTAGTTAAGTAGTCTACATAACCGCCCTTGTCGGCGTCGATAAAGGCCACGTCGATCGGCCCTTTCAGCTTCTCCACATTCTGATGAGCGTTGCCTTCAATCACCGTCACCCGCTCCGCCATGCCGGCTTCTTTGAAGTGCTCGCGGGCTTCGGTCGCCCGCTGGTGGTTAATCTCAAACGTCGTCAGATGCCCGCCCGTCGCCTGAAGCGCCAGGCAGAACCAGAGTCCCGAATAGCCGGTGGATGTGCCGATCTCCGCCACGCGCTTTGCGCCCACCGCCTCGGTCAGAATCCACAGCGCTTCTCCGTCCTCGCGGGGGACGCTGAGATACGTCTCATGGTCCTTCGCCATGCGGCCAATTTCCGCCAGGATATTCTTCTCCGTCGCCGTTCTGGCAAGCGGCGGATTCGCATATTGGCTCTGCTGGCCGAAAGCCGCAACGGTCATGACCAGCACAATCCCGAAAATTACAGATGTTCGCTTCGTTGCTGTTCGCATGTGTCACGCTCCTTCTTTCGGGCGTCCGTAGTAAGTTCCAGATTCCGATTCAATGGCAGGAGAAACGCGCTTGCCGCATGTGCCACGGCGGATACTCGATTGTCACTCCAGCCGGGTTTGCATG
>JAKASH010000416.1 GCA_021828225.1 Acidobacteriota bacterium
ACCGACCAGCGGATCACATTATTCGACGCAACCGTGGCGGTTTTAGTAGCCCGTCTGGGAATCGAAGTTTGGACCTACGACCATCACTTCGACGTGATGGGCACGGCTGTATGGCGGTGAACTACAGACACCCCCTTAAGCTTCCCAACAGAGGAATAATTGCTTATTCCTATCCCGAGGAGGTATCTTTCCTGCGGATGTAGATATCGTGCGACACCTTTTCCAAAGGAGGGGAAATTCAGATCCGAATTTATGGAATCAAGATCGCTCCCAGCACCAAGAGAACACTCAGGATTCCCTGAGCGAGAGCTAGGATGGGCGAACGGGAAGAGACATGCCAGGCGCTACAGGCGTTAATCCCCGTCAGAATTAGCAGAATGAGGTCCGCGAGTGCCGGATGGTTATGGACCCATTTCTCCAGGTTACTCAATGGATTTCTCCTGAACAGGGCAGCAAGCGTGAAGAGTATTGATGAGATTCTGACCGAATTATGTTTTCGGTGACGTGCGACTCCGAAGGACAGTGGACGCGGACAATGGGTTCAAGGCAGGAAAACGGCCTGAATCCTGGAAGGAGTCTTACGCCCGTTCGCCAACGACAACGAGAACGATCGGAAGTTTAGGGAAGCGGTGCTTCGGGATTTTGCCTTCTTGCACTCCCGCAGCCGCGCGAGCCCGCTGGATGGCTGAACAATCTATTGATACGGGCACTAAGTGATGCACTCTTTGCGGTACCGCAATGGGTTGACGAATGCTGCTTTGATTTGACCGGGGCGGTGGGAGTGTTTGCGACGGGCATTCTGACTCGGTCAAAACAGAGGGATCTGATCCGAAGCGAGGGAAACACTTGGAGCCGTTCTGCGAGACGCGCGCTTGCGGCCTGATGAAGCGCCAAGCGATGCCCCGAACAGCATCAACTGATTGACAGCGGCGGGAAGAGGTTCTTGCGCGGGGAGTGGGGTATCGGGCGGCATCTCCGGCTCAGACCCCGCTTCAACAATGGCCGGCGCTGCGTGCGCCAGAACCGAATGCTGCTGTTGGATTGCACGCCAAACGAGTTCGGCGTTTTCGCCAATCCCCTTCTCGGTTACCAGTTCGCGCGCCATCGCCATGAGCAGATCGTCGTCTTCACCCGCTGCTTGCAACCCTTCGGCCGAAAACTTCCCCTCCATCCCCATCGCGACAAGCAGCTTCCGCCCCATTAAACGCAGGCAGGTCTCCTGCGCTGTCCGGGCATAGGCAAAATACTTGACCGTTACCTCCTCGGTTTGCCCGATGCGCCAGGACCGCCGGCTCGCCTGCCGCAAGGTATAGAGCGAGTAGCCCGTTTCCCAAAAGATAAGATCCTTGTATTCGAGCAAGTCAAGCCCGAGACTGACGAGCTTTGGATGGGCAATGACCACCTGCACTCCCTGCCCGGACTGCCGCTCGTACCAGCCTTCCCTCAGCTCCGGCTTCACGTCGCTCGTCAGAACGGCCACACGAACGCCCTCGCGCTGGAGGATTCGCTCCAGCCGCCGCGTCACATCGCGCGTCCGAGTGTAAACCGCAAACACATGCACCTTCCGGCCACGGCTGAGGCTCGACCGGATTTCTTCGAGCAGTTTCCGCTCCTTCGCGTACAGCACACTTTCATCGAGGTCTTCCGGCTCGGCAATCACAAACCGCTCGCGCTTGCCGGTTTCAGGGTCGTACTCGGAACCATAAAGTGTGCCGAGGCCGAAGGGCCGGTCAGGATACAGTAGCAGGGCGTTCATCCCCACGCTGATGACGGAAGAATTGCCGCGATGCTCCTTGAGCGCGCGCTTAATTGCTTCCTCCAACCTTTCGTACGCTTTCCGCAGCGCCTCATCCATTTCGACACGCACCACCTCCTCCCGGTAGGGCGGCAACACGTGCGCGATATCTTCGAGGGAAAGAAAGGCCGCCAGCGGCATCAGGAAATCGCCAAAGAGCTGCGGCGAGGCTCCGGGTCGCCGGCGCACCCGGCGGGTGACTTTCGCTTCCGAGCACGCATTCTCGGCAGGTTCGATGGTGGTGATGGTTTCGAGCAGGCCGTAGGCCTCCATAAATGGCCGGACGCCTTCCTGGTGCTCAAACCCATGTTCCAGCATCTTGCCAGGATCCGTGCGAAACAGGATGTTATAAACGTCGTCGGCGTAGCCGCCGAGCAGCGTGCCGGTAAGAATGATGAGCTTCTTAGCGCAACTGGCAAGCGTCCCAAGCGCATTCCCTTGCGCGGTATCGCCGCCCTTCAGTTCGTGCACTTCGTCAGCAATACCAAAATCAAAGAAATTGTGGAGATAGCGCCCGATAAATTCGATGACGGCATAGCGGCGCACTTTGGAACGGTCTGCCTGCCAGAGCGGGCTGAAGAGGTTCCGGCGGACCTCATGATGATTTTCATCCGTCTCGTCCCCTGGTCCGATCCACTCGCTCAGACGGGCCTTCTTGAAATCGGAGGAGAGCAAACGCTCGGCGTCCTCTCCCGCATAGACGGGCCGCCCGGTGTCAGGATTGACAACGCTGCCCTGAAAGCGGCCTGACTGGGCAATGTTATAAGCGTGCCGCCAGAAATGGGAAAGCTTTGCTGTCTCTTTCGAGACCACAAATATCGCCGGGCCTGGACACAGTGCGTTCCACCGTGCGCGGGCGATGGGGTAGTTCTTGCGCAGCCGCAGATCGGTCAGCGTTGTCTTCAGGCCCTCGCGCACAAGGCGACCGTTGCGGAGGCGGAACTCCTGAATGCCATTCGAGCTGGTAGAGTTCCTGTCACGTAGACCCTCGATCAAGAACGCTCGCAGGTGAGGGATAGTCCTCAAACTTTCCCTCAACCATTTCTGCGTCAGATGGCTCGGCACCATAACAAGGGCGGCAAATGGGTCGCCGTCGGCTGCTACGTATACACTGGCGAGCGAAATGAGCGTTTTGCCCGTGCCGCATTCCGCCACGACAGCGGCTGAGCGCGCCTGGGCAAGCCGTTCTACGACACCCATAATGGCGAGGTTTTGTCCGGGGTACGGCCTACGCAGCAAGTGCGTGAGCAGCGGCGACGGCGGCTCCTGTGGGCCGTGCAAAGGCGGAAGCGATTCAAGGATTCGTTCCCCGAGCTCGTCGGAAAACGCCTTGAGATAGGCGTCGATTGTGGCAGGTGGCTCCATGGGCTGAACATCTCCTCGATGAATTTGATCTAAAAAGGATTGATCAGGGAAAGGGGGCTAATGGGTGGCAGGCCACTTTGCGACGTTGGCTTGGCGGTCTAAGGTAAACACGGGCAGTCGGTCTGCGGCCCTCTTCGCCTCCGAAGGCCTAACGCAGGATAATCTGCCGACGGTCTCAACCAGGACAGACAGCGGAGGATCATGTTTGGAAGAAAATGCTACGATGGAATCGAACTGCTGGGGTTGCGTGAGATGGTTAGTCGTTCAGTCGCAGCTTCGGTGGCTGTGGAAAGTTCCAAGTCGACGAAACTCGCCATGCGAGGCCATTGGATGGGGCCGTTGGTTTCTGGAAATGTGATAGTCCCGCGCCGGAGGCCACGAGAGATCCAACTCAGGAATTTGCCCTTTGTTCCGGCAACCAATACCGGGGAACAACCGATTGCGACGAGCGATGTTATTGCTCTCCGTCTCCGCAGTTCGGCTGCAAACCAGCCTGCCCACTCAGGGACCACTGGCAGGCCAAAACGCTCCGAGAGCCGGTAAAGCAAGAACACCGGATCGTCATCGCAGAGGATGGTGCGATTGCTGACCGTGGCCGCCCCCAGGCGCGTCCCGCCGAGTTCGGCGGAAACCGCCACCATGTGCCGCACCGGGCGCTTTAGACCAGGAATGCTGAGGCTCCCTCGAAAGCACTCAGCCTTCTCGCCCAGGCTGAATTCGAGGCTCGCATCCAGATTCGGTCCGGTTACTTTGAACACCTGGTTTTGCTGGACGGCGGCCCATACGGCGCCGACATCCGAATCCCCGCCGATGACAGACAGCAGATGGAATCGACTTTCGCGGCCGTTGTGCGTCACCTCGGCAACCAGACGGTCGAGACGCAGCCGGACGCGCGCTGTTGTGTCCTTCAAGACCCGGGTGAATTCGAGCCACCCAAAGCGTTCATGCGCGTTCTCCACCTATGCCTCCTCGATGCGGAATTTCCGGCTGTAGGATGACAGGATTCGTGACAATTCCTGCCACCATTGGTGACAAAATTCGCCACGATTCATGGCAAAATCCTACTCACAGTCGCGGGCGTGGGCTGAGA
>JAKASH010000417.1 GCA_021828225.1 Acidobacteriota bacterium
TTCATAGTGATGCGCGGGTCCGAAATCCGTTCGCAGTTTGGAGTGAACCAGTGGCTCGAAAACAGGCAGGTAATCACTTCTCTGGATCTTGCGAAGCGAGGTGACATCTTGCCCAGCCTGCAGCAGGCACGCTGGGACCTTGCCATTGTGGACGAGGCGCATCGGATGTCTGCGGCTGCGGAAGACAAGAAGAGCCTTCGCTACCGATTGGGCGAACTGCTGCGCGATGCCAGCGATCATTCGCTGCTGCTGACGGCGACGCCGCACAAGGGCGATCCGCTGAATTTCACGCTTTTTCTTCGTCTGCTCGACGAGGACGCCTTCGCCGACGTTCGATCCATCCGGGAAGCTATGGAACGGCGCCGTGCCCCCTTTTATTTGCGCCGCTTGAAAGAAGGCATGGTTTATTTTCCTGAGCGGAATGAAGATGGTCAGTGGGAAGCAAAGAAGATCTTCACACGGCGCATCCCTCAGACTGTCCCTTTCCTTATCGATGGTGCCGAAGATGACCTCTACGGGGAAGTAACACAGTTTGTAAAGGCCCAGAGCCGGCGTGCGGCCGAACGCGAAGACGACCCCCGCGCCCGTGCCGTCGGGTTCCTCATGACGCTATATCAGCGCCGGCTTGCCTCCAGCACATTTGCGGTTCAGCGCTCGCTGGAGAACCGTGCCAGCCGTCTGCAATCGGCCCTCCGCCGCGGCCAGCAATTGATCGCGGAGGCGCCTGAGCCGCCAGACGTGGATGAGCTGGAGGAAATGGAAGAAGAAGAGCGGGACAAGTGGGAAGAGCGACTTGCGCTGATGTCGATCGCACGAAACCCTCAAGAAATTCAGGAAGAGATTCAGGAGCTCGAGCGGCTCTCGAAGATGGCGGAAGGAGTGGAATCGGCAGGTGCTGAAGCCAAACTTTCTGAACTGAAGAGAGTACTTCGCGCTGAGGGCTTCTTTGACCGGCCAGAGCAGCGGCTGCTGATTTTTACGGAATTCAAAGACACCCTGGATTATCTCGTCCGGCAGCTCACGGATTGGGGTTTTCGAACTGGCTTTATTCATGGCGGTATGAGGCCCGGCTCGCGCGAAGAACCTGGCACGCGCCTCTGGGCGGAACAGCAGTTTCGAGAAGGTAATTTTCAAATTCTGGTCGCAACGGAAGCTGCCGGCGAGGGCATCAACCTTCAGGTTTGCCACATTCTGTTCAACTATGACATTCCTTGGAACCCCAACCGGCTTGAGCAGCGCATGGGCCGAATTCACCGTTACGGACAGACGAAAGACTGCCTGATCTTCAATTTCGTAGCTACCAACACGGTTGAAGGCCGAGTCCTGGAGAAGCTCCTTGAACGTCTCCAGGAAATACGTGATGCGCTTGAGGACGACGCGGTATTCAACGTGATCGGCGAAGTCCTCCCACCCGCCCAGATTGACCGCACCCTACGCGATTATTACGCCGGGAAGCTGGGCGAGCAGGATCTGGAAGATACGATCTTGCGTGACGTCAGTGAAGACCGCTTCCGCGCTATCTGCAAGAATGCTCTGGAGGGCCTGGCCACAAAGAAGCTCAACCTGGCGATGCTGGTTGAGCGGCGGGCGCGAGCCCAGGAGCGTCGCGTCGTGCCGGAAACCATCGCCCGTTTTCTCGCGGAGTCGGCTCCGCTCGCATCGCTGAACTTGCGTCCGCATTCATCCCTTCCGCACGCTTTTGATCCCGGCCCCACACCCGGTGCGCTCCACCGCTTTGAACAGCAGCCGGACTGGCGCCTTCCGCCACTGGCCAGCCGTTACCCACGCCTTGCGACGGACCGAAAGACGGCAGAGGAAAACAAGTTGGAATGGGTAACGCCCGGCCATCCCCTATTTGAGGCCCTGCGGCGCAACGTTGAGGAGGAAGCACGCCCAGCGCTCGTCGAGGGAGCGACGTTCTATTCGCTTCGGCATGACCAACCTGCCCGACTGGATTTTTACCGCGCTCGCGTGGTAGACGGGCGTGGCAATATTGTGCATGAGCGTTTCTTCGTTGTGGAGTTGCCGCAAAACGGCGAGCCGGCTTTGCGCGAACCTTCCATCCTTGGGGATTTTCAACCGGGGATGGTTCCTTCGCCATTGCCTGATGTGGCCGCTGTGCCGGAGGCAATGGCGTTCCTTCAGGAAAAAGCTCTCACGCCGTTCATCGCCGAAATCAAAGCCGAACGCGAGGAAGAAGTCGAACGCATTCGCCGCCACGTTGAACTTTCACTCACGGAACTGATCGCCCGCGCCGACCTGGACATCGGCCGCGCCCAGGATGAAAAAGAGCGAGGTGTCGAAGGCGCAGCCGGACGCTTGGCTCAGGCTGAGGACCGGCATGACCAGCTCCTGCGCCGCCGCGACCAACGGCTGGATGAACTCGAACGCCAGAAGGCGCTTTCTCTTCAAGGGGTGGAGCGGATCGCCACGGCTCTCGTAATGCCTCACCCGGAGCGAGCCCGTCCGGAGCTTCGCAACTTACGCCCTAATCCCGAAACCGAGCAGACGGCCATGGACGCGGCCATGGAATATGAACGCGCGGCGGGGCGGGCTGTGGCAGATGTACACGAAAAGAACCTCGGCTATGATCTTACGAGCCTGGACACCCAGAGCGGCGAACTGCGGCTGATTGAAGTGAAAGGCTTGGCAGCAAGTGAAGGCCCCATTATCATCACGCCCAATGAACATCGCGTGGCCGAAGATCGCCGCGATTGTTACTGGCTGTATGTGGTTACGGATTGCGCCACGGAGCAACCGAAATTGCAGACGCATCAGGACCCCGCGCATTTTGGCTGGCGCGAAGTGAGCCAAGTAGCACATTACACACTGCCCACCGGTGCCCTGGAAAAAGACGACGGCAACTCCAACGACCCCACCGGAGGCAATCGCCCGTGATAACCCTCCGGCAGTTCTCTTCGGGGATCGAAAGCATCCCTTCGGCAACCTCGTGGTACCTGGCCGACCTTGGAGAGGCACGGGGCAAGCAGGAGCTTTTCACGCGCCAGTCTCCCCAAACGCTGAAGGTTCTACGCGAGCATGCCTTGATCGAGAGCGCGGTCTCTTCCAACCGGATCGAAGGCGTGGTCATTGACCAAAAGCGAATAGGCACGATTGTCTTTGGCAGATCACACTTGCGAGATCGGAACGAGGAAGAAGTGAGGGGTTACCGCGATGCTTTGAACAAAATCCACGAACTGGGAAAGAAGCTGCCCGTGTCGGAGAAAACCATCCGGGATCTGCATCGGCTTAGCCGCGGTGGCCTGGGGGACGCGGGGCAATACAAGCGGAAGGACTCCGACATTATTGAAAAGTTTCTCGACGGCCGCGTTCGCGTGCGCTTCAAGACCGTCCCGGCGGCCGAGACTCGCGCTTATGTGAAGGAGACAATCCAGCTCTGGAATGAACAGTTGGCCGCGCGGCAGGTCCATCCTCTGATTCTGATGGCAGCTACGAATCTCGACTTCCTCTGTATTCACCCGTTCCGCGACGGAAACGGACGTGTCTCCCGGCTGCTCCTTCTCTTGCAGTGCTACCACCTGGGGTTTGAAGTCGGGCGCTACGTAAGTCTTGAGCGGGTGATCGAAGAAAACAAAGAACGATATTACGAGACCCTGGAACAGAGCTCACAAAACTGGCATGAGGGAAAGCATGACCCTTGGCCGTATATCAATTACGTTCTGTTCATCCTGAAGACCGCCTACCGTGAGTTCGAAGGACGCGCCGGCCAGGTGAAGAGCCCGCGTGGCGCCAAAACCGCGCTGATCGAAACGGCCGTCGAAGGATTCTCCGGCGAATTCAGCTTAACTGATCTTGAGCGGGCCTGCCCAGGCGTCAGCCGGGATATGATACGTCGTGTCCTGCGGAACCTTCAGAAGGAGAGGCTCGTGGCCTGCCTGGGACGCGGCCCCGGCGCAATGTGGCGGAAAGAGGGTAATGCCCTTAAGAGAGGGTAATAATGAGGGTAATGTCCTTTGCCTATTTTCGGCGACCTTGGTCGGTTGAGCACTAAAGAAGGAAGGGGCCAATGAATTACCGCGGCTCGTATCGTCACTTGCTTCGGAATGGCAAGGCCGCGCTACTCGCGGCAATCGAGATTTACAACAAGCCACGCTTCGAATACAGGGATGAATGCTTTGTCATTCTCTTGTTGAACGCCTGGGAGCTTACGCTAAAGGCTCTACTCTCAAGAAATCAGAAGTCGATTTTCTATCCGAAAAAACGAAGGGAGCCTTATCGAAC
>JAKASH010000418.1 GCA_021828225.1 Acidobacteriota bacterium
CACACGACCACCACAGATCGCAATTCGCGAATCGTCTTCCATGAAACGGACGAGCGGCAGGAGACATCCCGGGTCCGCGATCGTATCGTTATTAAGGACAAAGATGTACTTCGCGCCTTCAGCAAGTGCCCTCTCAATGCCTCGATTGTTGCCGCCAGCATAGCCCTCGTTCTTATCATTGAGTAGGAGTTCCACCCTGCGATCAGTGAGCGCTGCCTTTAACCTCACCGCCGAATCGTCCACGGAAGCGTTGTCCACAACAATGATCTTGAAGTTTGGGTAGTCGATCTTGAGGACAGAATCGACACAATTGATTGTCAGTTGTGCCCCATTAAAATTGAGAATCACGATACCAACGCAAGGGAGATTATTCATTTATCCACACACTTTGCATTCCAGCGCACATCCAGAAGACCAACTGGGCAAAAATGCGTCTAGTGACACTCGAGTCTGCTGTGCTCTACCTCTTGCACTCGGCCTCTCACGTGGCTATTGATAAATTCTTCCAGAAGGCTGGTGCTGCGCTCCCAGGTAAACGCTTTGATCTCTTTGTGGCCTTCTAAGGCAAGGCGGGTGCGAAGATCTTCATCCTCCAGGAGCCGGAGAATGTTCATCGCTAGCGCCTCGGGGTTGCGTGGGGGTGAGAGGAGGGCCGTCGAGCCATCCATCGCAAATTCGCGGACGCCCCCGCAATCGGTAGAAACCACGGCGCAGCCACAAGCCATGGCTTCGGCGGGCGGCAAGGCGAATCCCTCGGTCCAACTCGAACAGACAAAGATGCGAGACCGACCATAGATAATATCAGCAAGCTCACTCTGCGAAGGATTCTGCCGATACTGAATCCAAGCCGGAAGAGACTCCGGGCGAGACGGAATGCCAAAGAGAATTGCCTCTAGGTCAGGGTGGCTTGACCTGACCTTTTCAAGTGCAGCAAGACCGTCAGCTGACCCCTTTAGTTCGCGGTGGGAGAACATCATCGAAATCCTTTTGGGGCGCCCATGAATTGCGTCTGATACTTTGAATCTTGAGTGGTCGCATCCGTTCGGAATCTTGACCATGTCCTGACAGCCCATTTGGGTTCCCAAGTCGTAGAGCCAATCGGCGATCACAACCTTATGCAGTGGTAGTTTCCAAGTGGCGTCCACCCGGTCTTTGGGCCCACCCCACGTCTCGTAAGATTGAATTAAGTAGAACTTCTCGCCTTTGGAGCCGGGATACCCGTTGACATATTCCGCAGTGTCCCATGCCGTTGCAAAAACAGCATCGGCGTCCGGGACACGGCGACTTGTGAGGTCTGGGACGTACAGCAATTGCGCCCTTGGATCAACGGACTGCCAGTGGTTGATGTTGGGCCTGAAGAGCTGGTCTCGTAATGCGGCGCCCTTCCGTCGCAATAGCCGGTAGAAGTTGGGTGCCGGAGGCTGGGGCCCCAGGTGAAGTCGGCGCGGGTGGACCACGGTGACCTCGTGCCCACGTGCTGCCAGGTGGTTGGCATACTCGTAAACCACGCGGAAGCCGCCGCATGGCCTTAATGGGTAACCCGGAAGTGCAAAGGTGATCTTCACAAGTTGTCTCACTGTTACTCATCGGATCCGGCTGCCCCTGCTCCGGCAGCCATGGGGTTTCCCCAACGTTGCAAGACGCCGAGGGCGCTGCGGAATTCGCCGTGTTCCATGGCCACGCGGGCATGGAAGGCGGCATACGTGAAGAGCAAGAAGCCCGTGGCGAGAATGCGGAAAGGCAATGAGAAATGCAGAAACTGGACGGCAAAGGCCGATATTACAAGCGCCCCCGCCAGCGCGGTGGCGCGCATGGTCTGCCGGAATGCAAGGCCATCGACCAGCAGTCCACCTATGCGGTGGGCCATGAGGAACAGGGCGACAGTGTCGATTACCGTGATGATAAGCTTGGCCCAGGCCGCGCCCACGATGCCAAAGTGCGCGACCAGCAGCCAGCAGGTGAGCAGGTAAAAGGGTACCCCGGCCACATCAAGCTTTGCCTTAAGGTCGGGCCTGCCGAGAGCTTGGACGGACGTGTAAGGGATCATCGCAAACGAGTTCAGGAAAAATCCTGCGATCAGAACCTGTAAGGTCACGGCGCTACGGTCAGCAAACGCGCTGCCGAGCCATAGCGCGAGAATGCGGTGTGAAAAGAGAAGAAAAATGACGAGAACGGGTGTCAGAATCAGCAGCAGATATTTACAGCTTTTAAGGGAGGCGTCGCTGACGCGGGAAGCCTCCCGAAGGCCGAAGTAGCTGGCATACGGAAAGAAGGCCGCAGCAATGCTCCCGGCCAGAACGGTGGTTTTGCTGGCCACCATGAAGGGAGCGGTGTAATAAGTGAGCGCGGCAACCGAGTTGACGGAACCAATAATGAAACGCTCGGAGTATACGAAAATTGGGATGGCAATGGAGGAGACAGTGACCCATCCGCCGAAGCCGAGCAGAGAGCGGACGAGCTTCCGGTTGAAGCAGACCCTGGTACGCAGAGACGGATACAGGCGAACGCAAAGAACAACCTGAATCAGAAGCCCAGCTAGACGCGTCAGCGCCAGAAAGAACACGATGGCAGGCAACCCGTACCCGAGAGCAAGCGCCAAAATAGGCAAGAGATAGTTGAGCACACCAGAGGGAACGCTGACCGCATTCACCAAATCAAAACGCTGCGACGCTCCAAGCACACCACCCATCGAGCCGCTGGCGAAATCGATGGGGAGAGTTGCAGACATAATCAGAAAGATCAACTGTGCCTGTCCGTGCAGGTCGACGGGAATCTTCAGTACCCGCGCCACCAGCATGGGCGAAGCAATCGCCAGCAGGAGACCGGCCACCAGGCCAAAGCAGGTCTGAGTAAGGAAAGCAGTCCATGCTAACTCCGGAAGCTTTTCGATTTCGCCCTTGCCGAGAAGCTCTGCGACAAACTTGGTGGTGGCGGGCCCGATGCCGAGATTAAAAAGGGCGAAATAACCCACCACCATCCAGGCGAGCGAGAGTAAGCCAAAACGGTCCGGCCCCAAGTGGTGGATTACATAAGGCAGGCTGGCAATTGCCACTAGCAGAGGTACAATCTGGCCAGCCATGTTGATGAGCGTGTTGCGCGCAAGCACATGTCCACTGACATCAACTGTGCTTTCTGGGTTCACTCTGTTCGGGTTCATCGGATCTGATAAACGGGCTACGTGAGTTGGCTAGAGCAAGACAATCAGATGAGCCAACCCGGGCGGACCAGAGCCTTGGTCCTTCTCTGTGAAGCCGGAAGAGCCTTGCAATGCGGGCTATGCTATCTCAAGAGCTTCAAAATGGGACGCTTGGGATTTTGGCAGTAAAAACTTTGTAAATCTGTTAGTCATTAATGTGTAAAAACTTAGCGAAATAGGGGCAATCTGGAAACTTGCCTTTTGGCAAATATGTCTGCTGGTGGTACGCCTTGTACAATCTACCCTTGGGCCAAGGTGACGATAAAACGTTGGTAAGCTGCACCGATGCTTGAACTCAGCTGTCGAATGCGGCTCATGCTCTGTCCCCTTGCTGGCCTTTGCTTCTAATGCTTCTCCGCAGTTGCATAGATGGCGGCTGTGTAAATCGAATCCAAAGGATCGCGGGGTCCGCCTTCGACGGTCTGAATGAACCGCGGGCCGGCGGTGATCCCCATCCATGACAGGGATCGGATAGCACTTTTTGTCCTGTGGACGACAGGTCCAATTGGTGAAATCCTGACGTTCGTGAATCCAGCGATCCTCAAAGCCTGTTTCAAGCTGCTGGGCGTGAACGGAGTCTCGTGACTGAAATCTATACAGAAAAGCGGAGTGTAGAAGGCGGCCAAGTTAGGCACCTGGCAGAGGAAATTTCCACTTGGAGAAAGCGATGCTTACACGAGGTCTAAAGGTTCGAGCACCCGGCCTTTTGGAATGTGCTCCAGGAGGTCGATGGCGGAGATGAAATCGAAAGATTGGCCTGCGTCGGCGAGAAACTGCCGGGTGTCTCCGCACGGGGTGTTCCTGACGCCCGGAGCGCTTCCTACCTCGATCTGCTGAAGATTAAGGTCGATCCCCCGCGTGTTCGTGTAGCCCTCGCGTTGCAGGAAATAGAGAAACTCCCCATAGCCACAACCAATGTCGAGGATCGAAGCGTTTTTTGACGCAGGAAGCAAAGAAAGGAATAATTTGCGAAAAACGGGCTCCGTACCGCGGAGCAGGTCATTGGCATGGGCAGGCGTGGGATGGTGCGGCCGGGCATCTGC
>JAKASH010000419.1 GCA_021828225.1 Acidobacteriota bacterium
AACGTGATCCGCCGGGCGCTGGATCCGGAAACCATTCGCCACGCCAATGAACTGCTTCGCGCGAGCATTGTGTACGGCCTCGAACATCGCGAAGAAGCCCTGGAGTACGCCTTGCAGTTCGCACGGGGGCTCGAACCCGCAACGGCAGAACACTTCGTTTCGATGTACGTCAACCAATGGACTCTCGATTACGGTGAACAGGGGCGCCGGGCCGTGCAGACCTTGCTCGACCGCGGCTTCCAGGCCGGAGTCATCCCTCAAGCCGTCAAAGCAGAGTTCGTGGGGCAATGACCGGCAACCAATTCGAAAGTGCTGTGGACGGTCCTTCGGCCGGTTGAGGAGCGCCTGCATTTCGGGGAACGATACCAACAAGAGAAAACACCGGAATGGAACTGAAGCTCGCAAACCACAGCAGTTATCCGCGCATCGGAGACAGTCCCGAAGAACAACTGCTCCGCCGCACAATTGCCCAGCGGGAAAAAGGTGAGAAGACCGACGCCGACCTTCGCGCCGCAGAAGACCGCATGGCCGAACTGGCGCTGGCCGAGCAGGATCAGGCCGGCCTCGACGTCGTCACCGACGGCCTGATTCGCTGGTACGATCCGGCTTCGCACCTGGCCGGCAAGCTGGCCGGAATTCACATCAATGGCCTTCTCAGATTTTTTGACACCAATTTCTATTTCCGGCAGCCCATCGTCGAGGGAAAGATCGAGCGCACCAAACCCCTTGTGGTTGACGAATTCATTTTCGCCAGGGGCAAGACTTCCCGGACGGTCAAAGCGGTGCTGACCGGCCCTTACACGCTGGCGCGGCTGTCGTTGGCCAAGGATGACGGAGCCGCACAGCTCAACAGCCTCGTCGATGGGTACACAAAGGCCCTGGCCGCGGAAGTCGGGGCTCTTGCTGATGCCGGCGCCGCGCTGATCCAGGTGGACGAACCTGCGATTCTGAAACATCCGGAAGAATTTGCCTTACTGGAATCTGGCGTGAAGGCGCTGGCCGGCCAGAAGAAGAGCGCGCAGCTCCTGCTGGCCTTCTACTTCGGAGACGTTGCGCCTCTTTATACAAAGTTCCAGGCGCTTCCCGTCGACGCGCTGTGTCTCGATTTCACCTACAGCCCAAGCCTGGCCGGCGTGATTGCGAAGGAAGGTTCATCGAAGGCCCTCGCCTTGGGGCTGATCGACGGCCGCAACACGCGTCTTGAGAAAGCTGATGAGGTGGCCCGGCAGATCGAGCAAATCGCTCCCGCCATCAAGTCAGGCAAAGCTTATCTGACATCGTCTTGCGGGCTGGAATATCTTCCGCGTGACCGCGCGCAATTGAAATTGAAGCATCTAACAACAGTCAAGAACACTTTTCTTGGAACGTGCGCATGAGCCGGGAGAAACTTCGCCAACTCGGAATCGACTTACCCGTTTTGCCAACCACTTCGGTGGGAAGCTTCCCCAAACCGGACTACCTCATGAAGGCCCGGTCGGAATTCGCCAAAGGGTCAATCACGCGCGAGGAACTCGAGCAGGCCGAGAAGCGCGCCACCGAGTTCTGGATCCGGAAGCAGGAAGAGCTTGACGTTGACGTGCTGGTGGACGGCGAAATGTACCGCAGCGACATGGTAGCCTACTTTTCTGAGCACATCGCGGGCTTCGAGCAGGGCGGCCTGGTCCGCTCCTACGGGAACCGTTATTACCACAAGCCCATCATCGCTTCCGAGGTCCGCTGGGAGCAGCCGATCACCGTGTCGTGGTGGAAATACGCGCAGAGCCTGACCAAACGGCCGGTCAAAGGAATGCTGACAGGCCCCTACACCATCATGGATTGGTCTTTCAATGAAGCCTATCCCGATCGCAAAGCGGCCTGCTTTGCCCTGGCGGGCGAAATTCGCAAGGAGGTTCAGGCGCTGGTCGAGGCGGGCGCGAAGATCATCCAGATCGACGAGCCTGCAACCTCCGTCCGGCCGGAAGAATTGCCGGTGGCCATTGATGCCATGCGCAGGGTGACGGAAGGCCTTCAGGCCTATTTCATCACCCACATCTGCTATGGGGCTTTTGAATTCATCTACCCGCAGATGCTGCAGTTCACGGTTGATAATTTTGACCTCGAAATGTCCAACAGCGGCCTCGACATGCTGAACCTCTTCAAGAAAGACAAGTACACCAAGGACATCAGCTTCGGCGCGGTTGACGTCCACACCCACGTGATTGAAGAAGAACCCGTGGTTGAGCAGCGCGTGCGCGACGCTCTGGCCGTCATTCCCATAGAAAACGTCTGGGTCGACCCCGACTGCGGGCTCAAGACCCGCTCGGTGGACGAAGCGATTGAGAAGATGAAGGTCACTGTCCAGGCCGCCAAAGCTCTGAGAGGCTGACGTGCTGTTCAGCTTGTTGATTGCCCTGGTCTGAAATGGCAAGAAAAGCAAAAAACCGCCAAATACCATTTACAAGCTTTCAGAAGAAAGTCTTGCTGGCCCTGGCCAGCGTTGTCGGCCTGCGGATGCTCGGGCTTTTCCTGGTTCTTCCGGTTTTCACCCTTTACGGTCTGCAGTTCACGCATTCACGATTTCTGGTGGGATTCGCCTTCGGGTGCTATGGCCTGACCATGGCTCTTCTGCAAATCCCGCTCGGCCGCCTCTCCGACCGCATTGGCCGCCGCAAGGTTTTGCTCCTGGGCATGGCCCTTTTCAGCCTGGGGTCTTTTATCTGCGCGGTCCCTGGCTGGTTCCCGTCAGGAATGCAAATCGTCGTGCTGATCATCGGCCGGCTGGTTCAAGGCGGCGGAGCAATCGTTTCCGTAGCCTTCGCTGCTGTTGCCGACCACATCCAGCCCGAACGCCGTTCCACCGCCATGGCAATCCTTGGCATTCCCATCGGCGCCGCCTTTGTTCTCGGAGTGATTACCGGACCCATCCTGGCAGGAATTTTCGGCACCGCGTCGCTTTTCTGGATAACCGGAGTGTTGGGCATCGGAACCGATTTGCTCACGGCAAACTACCTCCCGGACGCTCCCCCTTCCGGCCCGGCTCCTGCCCCGCTTGGTGAGATCCTGCGAACCAAGGCGCTGCTCGCTCTTAACACAGGCGGCTTCCTGATGAACTTCTTCATGAGCACATTCTTTTTCTATTTTCCGCTGATCGTCACCAGCCGCTACCACATGAAGATGGCCCACTATTACGAACTCCTGTTGCCGATGGTTTTCATCAGCGGCATCACCATGTTCGCCTTCACGCAAGGGGCGGACCGCGGGATGGCAAGGCCGCTGGCGGCAATCGCCTTCCTCGTATTTTTGCCAAGCGCCATTCTTGTGTTCCGTCCTCAGCTTCTTGGACTCGATCCAACTCACCTGGCAGCGATTCTTGTCGGCGGAACCCTCTTTTATATCGGGTTTACCGGCCTCGAGCCGATTCTTCCCAGCCTGGTCAGCAAATCCGGCCCGGAAACTGCCCAGGGCAGCGCGCTGGGCGTTTATAACAGCATGCAGTTCCTGGGCAGCTTTGTTGGCGGGTCGATTGCCGGACTCTTTGCGCATGTCTCCGCTGACACCGGAATGATGGTCACCCTGATCATCGCCTCGCTGGTCGGCTGCCTCCTGATGCTGGCCGTCCGCGTCCCGAAAAAATCCCCGGTCGAGCAACCCGCCGCTCACGTCTCCTGATCTGTAATCCGCGATCTGCATCTTCTGTAGCGGCGGTGTCCTCACCGCCGGCCTTCGATCGTTCCCGCCGGCAGGCACAGACCCTGGTTTTGGTGGTCTGAAATTCCCTGGACTGGCCGATAAAACGATCACGCTCTGGTAGCCGCGACACTGTTCTGTGTGTCGCGGGTCCTTCAATTGTGGCAACGCCGGCAGGCACAGACCCTGGTTTTGGGGCTCTGCGATTTCAGACCCATAGCCTGAGCGCAAAAGAGTGTTACTATTACTCCCTTCACCATGAGGACACGAGCCGAGATCACTCCTACAAGCCGCGTGATTCACAATTACTACGAACGCGTCGAAGCCTTCAACCGCCAGCACGTTTTCAGCGAAATGAACGTTCGCTCGGCCTTCGAATTCCTGCTCGCGGACGCAGCAAAACTCAAGGGCTGGACCCTGATCAGCGAACTCTCCGCAAAGTCGGGCGGAAGCCTTGTTCGGCCTGACGGCACGGTCCGCGACTCGAACAGCCTGCCGCGTGGCTACTGGGAAGCCAAGGACACTCAGGACGATCTCGACACTGAAATCAAAAAGAAGGTGGCGCGCGG